>CAJOFW010000299.1 GCA_905234005.1 uncultured Oscillospiraceae bacterium | reverse complement strand
GCGACCAGCGCGACGACGCACGCCAGGCTGAGGATGACTTTCAGGGTCTTCTTCATACAGATTTTTCCTCCTATTAATTTGTTTCCGATATTTGATGATCTCTCATCCATGTGTCAAGACTAACACAGAATCATTAAACGAACGTGAAAAAACGGGAACGCAGGCTTTTTTAACAATTTGTAACCTCTCCGCTCTCAGCTTGCCTCGCCGGAAGCGGAGATCGCGCTCTCCTGCGCTGGAAGGGGCATAGGCTCCGCGAGAAGCCCGTTCGCGGGGTCATAGAAGGAGCCGAAGTAACGCCCCTCGAAATCCTTCGCGCCATAGCCGAGGCTGTCCCCGGCGGATAGGATATCGTCCACAGAATCCCCCTCCGGCACGATCACGAAGAAGGTATAGCCATCCTCCGCCGTCAGGGTAATGTCGCCGCCGCTCCAATCCACCTTGCCGATCCCGATGACCGTGACCGTATCCGCCGCGTTTTCACCCGGCGTCACGTCCACGAGCACCTTATAGATGCCGCCGACATTCGCAAGAGTGCCGCCGTTTACGGTGAGTGCCGTCACGAAGCTCGGCGCCGTGACGTTCCACACGCCGCCGTCCGTCAGGGTCACGTCCACGCCGTTCGCGCCGTAGTAATACGGGGTATTGGCCACGACGGAGATGTATTTCGCGTTCTCCCAGCTCCCGGAGTACGGGCTGTTGTACCACTCGTTCTGTTCGAGAGGCACGCTCTCGGTGCCCGTCGCGCTGTAGTAGCCGTACAGACCGACTTCATAGGTCTTGGCGTAGTGCTGGTACGCCCCGGCGGAGATGACACCCGTTACGGAGGCATTTTCCCCGATGGTCACATACAGGTCGCTGCCGCCCTGGGTCCAGTAGCCGGTGGAGTTCCACAGGTCGCCCATCACATCGGTGTTCTTGAGATCGACCTTTGTCCACCATTTCCCGAGGTCCTTCGCGGCCTCGGTGCCGTAGGCACACACGTCATAGCCGCTGCCGCCCTGGAGGTCGTAGTCGTCCGTGTCGATGGTGTCACGGAACGCAAAGCTCCAGCCGTCCGGCTCCCAGAAGTACTCGCCGAAGGTGCTGTACTGGAAGTTCGTCAGGCCGCAGAAGCCGTCGTCGTTGTCCATCATCTGCAGGAAGACCCTCTCGCCGGTGTAGGGGCTGACGCCTGCACGCACACTCGCGTCATCCACGGTGATCTCCGCAAAACCGGACTTCACGATGAACGCCGCCTCGCCGGTCTCTACCTCCGTTCCTTCCGTGAGGGTAACGGCGTTGACCGTGTCGTTGAGCATCATGGAGTGCGCCTCGAAGCCGAAGCGGTCGGAGACGATATGGGAGGTCTTCATTTCTCCGGAGGCCAGCGTATCGCTCTCCACCGTGGTCACAACCTCGTCCGTCTCCTGCGCATAGTAGTTGTCGATGCCCTCGCCGTTATCCTTGACCTCCATGCGCCGGACGGCGATCTCCTCCCCACCGGTGTACGCGCCGATGTTCACATGGCCGCCCATGAGGATGAAGCCCAGAACGCCCGCGTGGATGTCGGAGCCGCGCCAGTTTTCCGTCACCTGCCCGATGGCGAAGGCGCCGTAGCCCTCGTCCACGTCCACCGTGGAGTTGATGACATCCATGCGCATATAGCTGCCGTCGTCCACCGAAAGGCCGCCCCAGCCGGCCGCTGTGATGGCGGAATCGACCACGGTCTCCGTGCTCTGCGCGCCCATGAGGTTCACGCAGCGGGAGTTGCCGAGGGCGTTGTTGATGCCGAGATGCCAGGGCGCGCCGATCATGGTGCCCTGGTTGGCGTTCGACAAATAGGTATCGTACACCGTGCCGCCGTTCGCGGTCAGGCTCGAGTTCTTCACGATCACGTCCGCGCCGCCGCCGATGAACAGCGCGGGCTTCACCACGCCGGTCGTCTCAATGGCGCTGTCCTCGATGGTAAGAAGCGTCCCCTCCCCATAGGCGGAGACCGCCGCGCCGAGACCGGAAAAGTCGTTCGTCGTGCCGCCGACAGCATCCGTATCAAGGGTAATGTTTGCCTCCGCCAGCGTGTAGGGAGCGCTCTCCACCACGAGTCCCGCGAAGGTGTCGCTCTCCGCGTTCACGGTAATCCCGTAGGCTCCCTCAGGCGTGACCGAACCGCTTGTCACCGCGTCGA
>CAJOFW010000298.1 GCA_905234005.1 uncultured Oscillospiraceae bacterium | reverse complement strand
CTGTTCATCATCAAATTCCTTTCGTGGATCATACAAAAGGCGCAGGCCGCGGCACGCTGACCGCGCCGGCGGCACTGTGACCGCCGGTCGAGTGCGCCGCGACGACAGGCGGCGGATATCCGCCGGCCCCAGCCTACGTTATTATAACGGCAAAGCCCGGCAAACACAAGACAAAAAAATCCAGCTCCCGTATTCCGCGGCGAATTCCCGCACATTTTGCGGCGTCGTATACGCTCAGCCTTGACGCCGTCCCGTCATTCCCGTTACAATGCAGACAGACAAACCGAATCGCCATGCAGACGGGATGACGATGCAGGCAGGATAACGATGCAGAGAGGCGACGCTGTTATGCGCAGAGTAGATTTTAACCGGGACTGGACATGCAGATGTCTGACGAGGGATGAGCCTGCCGTTCCCGTCACGCTGCCGCACGACGCCATGCGCACGGAGCGGCGTGTGAGCACGAGCCTCGGCGAGGGCAACATCGGCTGGTTCGAGGGCGGCGATTACGAATACCGCAAGACCTTCACCCTGCCCGCAGAGCTGACGGACAAGACGCTGCTGCTCGAATTCGAGGGCGTCTACCGCAACGCGGAGGTGTGGGTAAACGGCGAAAAGGCCCTGTACCGCCCCTACGGCTACACCAACTTCTACGTTTCGCTGAACGAATACCTCCGCGGCGGCGAGAACGAGCTGCGTGTCATCGCCCGCAACGCCGACCAGCCGAATTCCCGCTGGTATTCCGGCACGGGCATATACCGCCCGGTCTGGCTCTGGACGGCGGGAGAAAAATACATCCCCGTAAACGGCGTGAAGATCGATACGCTGTCTGTCGACCCCGCCATCGTCCGCGTCCGGGTAGAGACGTCGGAGCCGGGGGACGTAAGGGTTGAAATACTGGACGGTGAAATCGGGAGGCGGCGGGAGCGAGTGCGTTCGAGCTTGCGATCCCCAGCGCGAAGCTCTGGAGCGTGGATACGCCGCACCTCTACACCGCCCGTGTGACCTTCGACGGCGACGCCGCGGAGGCGTCGTTCGGCGTCCGCACGCTGACGTGGACGCCGGACAGGGGCGTCGCGATCAACGGCGAACGCGTCGTGATACGCGGCGCGTGCATCCACCACGACAACGGGATTCTCGGCGCGTGCACCTGCCCCGAGGCGGAGGAACGGCGCGTCCGCATTCTCAAAGCGGCGGGCTACAACGCCGTCCGCTCGGCGCACAATCCGTGCTCAAAGTACCTGCTCGACGCCTGCGACCGGCTCGGGATGCTGATGATGGACGAATACGTCGACTGCTGGTATATGCACAAGACGCAGTACGACTACGCGGGCTATGTATCCGATTGGTGGAAGCGGGATATGCAGGACATGGTGGACAAGGACTACAACCACCCGTGTGTGATCATCTACTCCACCGGCAACGAGGTCGCCGAGACCGCCCGGGAGCGGGGCGTCGCATTGCAGCGGTCGTTCACGGAGTATCTGCATTCTCTCGACGCGACGCGGCCCGTTACGTGCGGCGTCAACATCTTCTTCAACCTCCTCAGCTCCATGGGCATGGGCGTATACAGCGACGAGAAGGCCGCGCAGCAGGCGGAGGCGGCGAAAAAAACCGCCGAAGCCGCCGCCCAAAACGCCTCGCGGGAGACGGCGCGCAAGGCCGCGAAGCCGAAGAAAAAGCACGTCGGCTCCGAGTTCTACAACGCCCTCGCCGCGAAGCTCGGCTGTGACTTCATGAAGCTTGGCGCGACCCTGCCGCCCTGCGACCGGAAAACACGGGACGCCTTCGCCGCGATGGACATCGCGGGCTACAACTACGGCAACCGGCGCTATCGCAGGGACGCGAAAAAGTACCCCGACCGGCTGATACTCGGCTCCGAGACGCTGATCGGCGACGCGTACGATTTCTGGGAGATCGCGAAGGACACGCCGCAGCTCGTCGGCGATTTTGTCTGGGCCGGCTGGGACTACATCGGCGAGTGCGGCGACGGAAGCCCCGAGTTTGCCGACTACAAAACCGACGCGCCCGAGGATCGCATCCGGGGCGGCACCTGCCGCGTGGACGTGACCGGCAAAATGACGCCGGAGGTCGATTATACCCGTGTGGCGTTCGAGCTGGAGCCGGGGCCAAGACTCGCCGTATACCCGGTGTACGAGAAGGAGAGGCCCGCCATCACCGGCTGGCAGCTCACACGGGCCATGCGGAGCTGGACATATCCCGGCTGCGACGGCGAACCGGCGGACGTTGAGGTCTACGCCCGGGCGGCGACGGTCGAGCTTCTCGTGAACGGACAGAGCGTCGGCAAAAAGCGGCCGCGTAAGGGCCGGGCGCATTTCCGCACGGTTTATCACGACGGAGAGCTGACGGCGATATCGTACGACAGCGCCGGAAGCGAGCTTGCGCGGGATACGCTCAAAACCGCCGGCGAGACGACGGAGCTCCGCCTCGAGCCGGAGAAAACCGTCTGCAGACCCGGCGAAATGGTCTGGCTCCGCGTGCGGTATACCGACGACGGCGGCGAGGTCAAGCCCATGGAAAAGCACCGCGTATCCTTCAGCGCCGAAAACGGCACGGTGATGGGAACCGCCAACGGCAGCACGTATTTTCAGGGCAACTACGCCCAGACCGGGGCGCCGACCTATTTCGGCGAGGCGCAGACGGTCGTACAGGCCGGAGGCGGGGGTATCCTGCGCGTGACCGTCACCGACGGCGAGCGCTCATCGACGGCGCAGATCACCGTCACGGACGCGCAACCCGGCGGATAATCCGGCTGTTCGCGCCGTCCGGACGCCGGTTATTTCTGAAGAAGTTTTCTCCCTGTCCTTTGACAAATCCGACGTTTGGTGGTATAGTACAGCCAAAGTGTGTGGCGAAAGCGTAAATCCGGCTTTCGCCGCACGCTTTCTTTTTATGGCCCTGCCGGCGCATGCCCGCATCGGCATAAACCGACACAGCTTCAATATTATGTAAACTTCTCAGGAGGCGTATTCCCTTGGATCGTACATCGAACAGCTTTCTTGTAGAGGAGAAGGTCGGCGCGTTGATGCGCCGGTTCTCCATTCCCTGCATCATCTCCCTCGTGGTCGCGGCGCTGTACAACATCGTCGATCAGCTCTTCATC
>CAJOFW010000297.1 GCA_905234005.1 uncultured Oscillospiraceae bacterium | reverse complement strand
TCGCCGGAGGGTTCACCGGACGGCTCGGCGGACGGCTCGCCGCTGGCGCTCAGGATGGTGAGCTGGCGGACGACGCCGGAGAGATCGTCCTGCTCGTCGAGGCGCAGGAGCTCGGCCGAGGCCGCGAACGCGTTTTCGCCGGTGTTCTCGCTGACGGCCAGCGCCGCCGTGCCGAACGCGGCGGTCAGGATGAGCGCGAGGATCGCGCCGGTGATTTTGAGGGTCAGATGGTTTTTCAAGGGGGGCCTCCTTTCGTGGGGCGGGGATTTTTGTATGTACGGTCGTTTTTGCCTCTGCGTATGGATTCGGCGCGGCGGGGGCGAAAATCGGGGTCGCCCGGACAAAAAAACCGCCGTCCCGGTGCGGGGACGGCGGCTTCGGTCACGTTCCCCGGTCAAAAGCCTGCTTTCGTTACCGGGCGCAAAACCCTGGATACGCTGTCTTTTCGAAGCGAAAAGAAGTTCTTTTTGAACCTTTTTCTTTCAAGAAAAAGGTTTACGCGATCGTGATCTCGTGCTGCTCGGGGATGACCTCGGGGAGCTTCGGGAGCGTCACGGTCAGAATGCCGTTCTCGTAGGCGGCGGAGATCGCGGCGGTGTCGACGCCGGAGATCTCGAAGCTGCGCACAACCGTCTCCCAGGTGCGCTCACGGCGGACATAGCCCTCGTCGGTGGGCGCCTCGCCGGCGTGCTCGGCCTTGAGCGTCAGCACGCCCTCCTTGACCGACAGCGAGATCTCGCTCTTGTCGTAGCCGGGCAGCTCCGTCTCGATCACGAACGTGTCGTTCGTCTCGCGGATGTCCGTCGCGGCCGACCGCACGACCGTCCCGAAGAACTCGCGGAACGGATCCCACATCTTGCTTCCGTTGTATTTCGTGGTGAAAGGAACCATATCAAACATTGTATTGTACCTCCGTTTTTGTGTTTTGTTTTATTGTCTGTAGTATACCCATGATTTGTGAAGAAATTTATATGTTCTCGTGAACAAATTATGAATTTTGGCACTCTGGCTGGAAGAGTGCTAAATCCGGCGGCGGATTGCCAACCCGGCCCGGGCGTGGTATACTTCAGACATACTCTAATACTATGACGTGAGGTGCATATATGGAACCCACATTGGTGATCATGGCCGCCGGGATGGGGAGCCGGTTCGGCGGGCTGAAGCAGATGACCGCCGTGGACGACGCCGGGCAGGTCATTCTCGATTACTCCGCTTACGACGCGATACAGGCCGGGTTTACGAAGCTCGTGTGCGTCATCAAGCGGGAGATGGAGGCGGATTTCCGCGCCCGCGTCGGCGACCGGATCGGTACGCGGTGCGAGCTGCGGTACGCGTTTCAGGCGCTGGACGATCTGCCGGCGGGGTACGCGGTGCCCGAGGGACGCGAAAAGCCGTGGGGCACGGCGCACGCCGTCCGGGCGGCGCGGGGGCTGATCGACGGGCCGTTCGCGGTCATCAACGCCGACGACTTCTACGGGCGGGGGGCGTTCCGGGCGCTGTACGATTTTCTCGCCGCCGACGGCGACGGGCACACGCACGCCCTCGTCGCCTACCGTCTGCGCAATACGCTGACCGAAAACGGCACGGTCGCCCGGGGCGTCTGCTCGGCGGACGACGACGGGCGGCTCCTGACGGTCACGGAGCACACGGCAATCCGAGGCCCGGCGGACGCGCCGTCGTACACCGAGGACGGCGGACAGTCGTGGCGGAGCCTCGACCCGGACGCGCCGGTATCGCTCAATACGTGGGGCTTCCGGCGGAGCTTTCTTGACGCGATCGAGGCGCGGCTGGAGACGTTTCTGCGGCGGGATGTGCCGCAAAACCCGCTCAAGGCCGAGTTTTTCCTGCCCGGCGTCGTGAACGACTGCCTCGCGGCGGGCACGGACAGCGTAAAGCTCCTGCGCACCGACGACGTGTGGCACGGCGTGACCTACCGCGAAGACCTCCCCGCCCTGCGCGAAGCCCTCGCCGCGATGCGGAAAGCCGGGACATACCCGGAGCGGCTGTGGTGAAAGCAAAAAATCGCCCTCCCCGAACGACGGCGGGGAGGGCGGATGGATGATATGGCCGAAAGATTCAATCCTTCGCGTATCTGCGGAACCGTTTCCGTCGGGGCGGATCATACTTTTTCTTGAAAGAAAAAGTATCAAAAAGAACTTTGTATTCGCTCGAAAAGGCAGCAATTCCAAAACGAGCTTTTCATTTGAGAACAGTATCAGTTCTCCGTCTCGACGATGTAGAAGGTGCCGGTGGATTCGTCGTAGTAGACCTCGCCGGTTTTGCGCAGGGCGCCCGTGTCGCCGACGAAGGCTCCCTCGCGCATGGCTTCCTGCTCGTCCTCGGTGAACGTCTCCGCGTCGGTGAGGTCGATCACCGGCTCGGCGGAGGCGTCCTCGTTGTCGCCGGCGACGGTCATGTCGACGTTCCAGTGCGCGATCAGGGCGATCAGAACGCCGACCGCGAAGATCAGCATGATGTCCGCGAGATTGGACACGGAGCTCATGGGGTCGACGTCGCCGCCGCCGCCCTCCGGGAAGCGCTCGCGCCGGTATGCGCCCCGGCCCGTCATGGCGTCTTCTCCTGCAGCTCGAGCACGCAATAGGCCAGCGTCTCGAGGTCGGACATATACCCCGCGTACCACCGGCGGCGCACCGCCGATATCGCAAGGCACACCGCCGCGACGACGAGACCGGCGATCGTCGTGTCGAACGCGGTCAGCAGCGACGCGGAGAGCAGCGTCACGTCGCCCTGGCCCAGCGCGATGATGCCGGGGCCGAGGGGGATCAGCGTGCCGAGAAGACCGAGCATCGGCGAGATTTTCGCGAGAAGATCGGTGAACTTGAGGACGCGGTCGTACCGGGCCTGCTCCGCCTCGAGGAGGTTGTCCGCGAGACTGCGCCGCAGGCCGGGGGAGAAATCGGGGTGGTGCGTAAGCTCCGCGAGCAGCCGCTTCTGCCGGATGAGCAGCGGGCTGCGGCGGATGCACGCGCCGACGTCCTCGCCGGAACGCAGGGCCTCGAGCATCTGCGGCACGTAGACCGTCATCGTCCGCCGCTCGGTGAAATACTCCACGATGAGCCAGCCGATCGAAAACAGCGCCACGTTCGCAAACAGGATCAGCAATATCACGACCGGCACCTCGAGGGACGAGGCGATCAGCCGGAGAAGACTGTGAAACATCGTCGTCATGGTTGAAACTCCCTTCTTCTGCGTCTGCGGCGGCTTTCGCGCCGGATGCCGCGTCTGCGGCGGTAGTCCCACACCGACGCGCCCGCGCCGAGGGCGCACACGGCGATCGAGCCGACGGCGACGCCGAGCGGGCCGCTCCGCACCGGGCCGGCGTCCGGCTCCCCGTCCTCGTCCGCGCCGCCGTAGAGGTTAATGAGCTGCGGCTCGGGGGCGGGCGGGGTCAGCGCCGCCTGCAGGCGGTCGGACGCCGCGTACATGATATGCCGGTTTCCGGTGAGACGCTCCAGCGCCGCCTCGAGCGCTTCGAGGGCGCTGTCGTCCTCCGGCTCGTCGGACGGCTCCTCCTCCGGCTCCTCCGTCGGCTCCGGGGTCGGGACCGGGGTCGGCGTGACGCCGCCGCCGATGTCCACGAGGTCGCCCTCCACGTCCTCGACCACGAGGCTGCCGGCGTCGATCAGCTCGTCCGCCGGGGCGGCGGTCACGTCGATCCCGCCGCCGGGGGCGTCGGGGGCGTCGGGGTTGTCCGTATTGCCGCCGGGGTTGCCGGGGTCGTCGCCGGGGTTGCCGGGGTTGCCGGGGTCGCCGGGGCTGTCCGGATTGCCGCCGGGGGTGTCGTCCGGCGG
>CAJOFW010000296.1:981-3194 GCA_905234005.1 uncultured Oscillospiraceae bacterium | reverse complement strand
CGTACCGGAGCCGACGCCCGCACCCGCCGGGGAGGACTGGGCGGAGACATACATCGCGTTCATAGACGACAACTACGACGTCATCGCCGCCCTCTGGCCCGAGGGTCTGACCGGCGTGGGGTTCATAGACCTCGACCTCGACGGAACGCCGGAGATGGTCGTGTTCGACATCGGCGCATCGGCGACGATGGGGGTGCAGCTCTTCGATCTCAAGGACGGGCGGGTGGTCTGCGTGTCCAGCGTGTCGAGCGGGGCGGCGGGCGCGTTCGGGGACGAGTATTTCTCCGACGTGTCGGTCTGCGCGAGCTATTTTGAGTCCTTCCGGCTCATCCGGGGCGAGGAGAGCGCGTTCTTCTGGGTGCTCAGCGCGAACGGCACGCTGGAGGAGTCGTGGGAGGAGCTGGTACGCTTCGAGTGCGACGACGGCGTGCTGAAGCCCGTGAGCGTGTGCGCCCACTTCATCGAGAGCGACCCGGAGACGGACGGCGTATCCGAGTCGTGGTACACGGAGGGCGGCGCGCCCGCCGACGAGGAGACCTGCATGGAGGCGGCCTCCGCCTATTATAACGGCGAGGACATGGGCTACGAGGCCCACGGCGTGTTCCTGTGGAACGACATGAACCGGTATGACACGACCTGCGACGGCCTGATCGCCATGGCCGAGGACGCCGCGGCGGCGTATGAACCGGCGTTCTGACCCGGAGGCGACCGGGCGTCTTCAGGCCGGGCGCGAAAGATTTTGACGCGAAAGCCGGATTTGGGGTTGTTAGCCGGGTAAATTTGTACTATAATACCTGTTTGAGATACGAATACTTTTCGATTTACTGCCGCCGCATCCGGGCGCGCCGCCCGGCTGACCGGGCAAAACGACACGTTGGGGTGAAGGATATGCCTACACAATGGAAAAGCTCCCCCGAGGAGCTGCATAAGAAATACATCGCGAACACCGAGGCGTTCTACCGGCTCGCCGGCCGCGAGCTTGCCGCCCAGGTCGACAAGTTCTGCACGGACTGCGCCGTTCAGCTCTACGCCCGGAGCGCCATACTCGGCGAGGAGCACGCGGCGGCGCTCAACGAGATCTATTCCAGGGGCCAGAAGAAGCCGGACTGGCTGCTGTGGGCGCTGACGACCGCCGTGAGCGACAGCGGGGAGTTTCTGCCGCCGCTGTTTTTCTGGACGCTGACGGAGCAGGACATGCGCCGCGGCACGACGGTCTCGCGGGAGTTCATCCGCATGATCACGAACATCCTGCTGTACCTCGCGGCGGTCGACGACGACGTGACGATGGGCGAGGCGGTCTACATCACCGAGTGCGCCGACAAGCTCGCGGCGCTGTGCGACGGGGCCGGTGTGCGGCAGGGCAAGAGCGGCCTCAACGTCATGGATTATGTGACGAGCGAGGAAGGCTCGTTCATGGATAAAAACCCGCCGCAGACGGCGTCCGCCGGCGGCGCGAAAAACATCGCCGTCCCGGGCGGCGAGGAGAAGGCCGCCGCGGAGACGGAGGCGGCGGAGAAGCCCGACCTCGATACGCTCATGGCGGAGCTGGACGGTCTCGTCGGCCTCGACGCCGTGAAGAAGGACGTCAAGTCGATGATGAACCTCATCAAGGTGCGCAAGCTCCGCGAGGAGAACGGCCTGCCCGTCGCGCCGATGAGCATGCACATGGTCTTCATGGGCAACCCCGGCACCGGCAAGACGACGGTCGCCCGTCTGCTCGGCGGGCTGTACAACGCCATCGGGGCGCTCACGACGGGCCAGCTCGTGGAGGTGGACCGCTCCGGCCTCGTGGCCGGCTACGTCGGCCAGACGGCGATCAAGACGCAGGAGGTCATCGCCTCGGCGCTCGGCGGCGTGCTGTTCATCGACGAGGCGTATTCCCTCTCGAGCGGCGGCGAGAACGACTTCGGCCGCGAGGCCATCGAGACGCTTCTGAAGGCCATGGAGGATCACCGCGACAACCTCGTCGTGATCGTCGCGGGCTATACCGGGCCGATGGAGGACTTCCTCGACTCAAACCCCGGCCTCGAGAGCCGCTTCAACAAGTATATCACCTTCCCCGACTACAACGGCGAGGAGCTGAACGCCATCTTCCACGGCATGTGCAAAAAGAACGGCTACGAGCTTGACGAGTCCGCCGAGACGTGCGCGGCGGAGTATTTCAATTCCCTCTACGAATGCCGCGACGACAACTTCGGCAACGGCCGCGACGT
>CAJOFW010000296.1:0-850 GCA_905234005.1 uncultured Oscillospiraceae bacterium | reverse complement strand
CGGCGGACGCGTCGAACGAACCGGCGGCGGACGCGTCGAACGAACCGGCGGAGACGGACGCCGCTCCGGAAGCGGAGTGACGATGGAAGACAAGCATCTCGGCGTCTACATCCACATCCCGTTCTGCGCGTCCAAATGCGGCTACTGCGACTTCTACTCGCTGGCCGGGTGCGACAACCGCATGGGGAAGTATCAGGACGCGCTTCTCAATCACATCAAAGAGGCGTCCGTCACCATGGCGCCGTACTATATAAACACCGTCTACTTCGGCGGCGGCACGCCGAGCTACTACGGCGCGCGCCGCATCGCGGACGCCTTCAACGCGCTCAAGCGCTCGGGCAAGGTGCTGCGCACGTCGGAGGTCACGGTGGAGTGCAACCCCGACAGCGTCAGGCGGGGGGAGCTTGCGCTCCTGCGAAGCGAGGGCGTGAACCGCATCTCCCTCGGCGTGCAGTCCGCGAACGACGATCTGCTTAAAATCATCGGCCGGCGGCACAACTTCTCACAGGTGAAGAAGGCCGTTCGCGATATCCGCGCAGAGGGCTTTCGAAACCTGAGCGTCGATCTCATCTTCGGCCTGCCGAACCAGACGAAGGACGACTGGGCGCGGACGCTCGCGAGCGTGCTGGAGCTGGAGCCGGAGCACATCTCCTGCTACGGTCTCCGCCTCGAGGAGGGCACGCCGATGTTCGACGCCTACCGAAACAGCCCCGTCCTCCCGTCGGACGACGAGCAGGCGGATATGTATCTCTACGCCGTGCAGACGCTCGGACAGTACGACTATACGCAGTATGAGATATCCAACTTCGCCAAGCAGGGCTATGCCTCGCGGCATAACATGAAATACTGG
>CAJOFW010000295.1:4739-6961 GCA_905234005.1 uncultured Oscillospiraceae bacterium | reverse complement strand
TTCTGTTAGTTTACAAATTAACGCAATTGGTGTATATTATTCGGGCGTTCAGTGCGCAATTCGGTATTGTGTGACAAGGAGACAGACATGCTCGATCAATCGTTCTACGCGAAGACAGACGAGGTGATGGCGCAGTATCCCCGGGAGGAGCGCTCGCTCATCCCCATCATCCAGGACATCCAGGAGCATTTCAGCTATGTTCCGCCCGAAATCCTGAGCTATGTGGCCGGGGGGCTTGGCATCTCCGAGGCGCGGGCGTACAGCGTGGCCAGCTTCTACGAGAACTTTTCCTTCGACGCGAAGGGGAAGTATGTGGTCAAGGTCTGCGACGGCACGGCGTGCCATGTGCGAAAATCCGCCCCGATTCTCGCGGAGCTGTACAAGCAGCTCGGGCTGAGCCGTGAAAAGCCCACGACGGACGACGCGCTCTTCACCGTCGAGACGGTGTCCTGTCTCGGCGCGTGCGGCCTTGCGCCGGCGGTGACGGTCAACGACAGGGTATACCCCCAGATGACGCCGGAGAAGGCCGCGGCGCTCATCGAGACGCTGAGAGGTGAAGGCAATGCGACTTGAAAACAGAACGGAGCTGAAGCTCCTGCGCAGGGAGTGGCAGGAAAAACGCGACGCGGAGCAGGTGCGCATCCTGATCTGCGGCGGCACCGGCTGTCTCGCCGGCGGCTCGCAGAAGCTCTATGAGCGGATGCTGGAGCTGTGCGCCGAGGCGAAAAACGTCAAAATCGAGTTCGGCCCCGAGGCCGCGCACATCGGCGTCAAAAAGAGCGGCTGCCACGGCTTCTGCGAGATGGGCCCGCTCGTACGCGTCGAGCCGTACAACTACCTCTACCTGAAGGTGAAGCTCGAGGACTGCGACGAGATATTCAGCGAGACAGTCCTGAACGGCCGGCCGGTGGAGCGGCTCATGTACCACACCGGCGGCAGGATATACAAGGCGCAGGAGGACATCCCCTTCTACGCCCGGCAGACGCGGCTCGTCCTCAAAAACTGCGGCCATGTGGACGCGGAGCACATCGGCGAGGCGCTGGCCGTCGGCGCGTATGAATCCCTCGAGAAGGCGCTGTTCGATATGACGCCGCAGGCGGTCATCGACACAATCTCCGCCTCGAATCTGCGCGGGCGCGGCGGCGCGGGCTTCCCCACCGGGCGCAAGTGGCAGCAGGTGGCCCGTCAGCCCGAGAAGACACGCTACGTCGTGTGCAACGGCGACGAGGGCGACCCCGGCGCGTTCATGGATCGCAGCGTCATGGAGGGCGACCCCCACCGCATGATCGAGGGCATGATGATCGCCGCCTACGCGGTCGGGGCGCAGGAGGGCTACATCTACGTCCGGGCGGAGTATCCGCTCGCGATCGAGCGTCTGCGCATCGCGATCGCCCAGGCGGAGGAGATCGGCCTTCTCGGCGACCGCATCCTCGGCACGGATTTCTCCTTCCGGCTCCACATCAACCGGGGCGCGGGCGCGTTCGTCTGCGGCGAGGGCTCGGCGCTGACGGCCTCGATCGAGGGCAAGCGCGGCATGCCCCGCGTCAAGCCGCCCCGGACGGTCGAGCAGGGCCTCTGGGGCAAGCCCACGGTGCTCAACAACGTCGAGACATACGCGAACGTCCCGATGATCATCAAAAACGGCGCGGCGTGGTACGCCGG
Organism: uncultured Oscillospiraceae bacterium; assembly: GCA_905234005.1. Classification (GTDB taxonomy): domain Bacteria; phylum Bacillota; class Clostridia; order Oscillospirales; family Oscillospiraceae; genus CAJOIG01. The sequence continues at coordinate 5,299 of CAJOFW010000295.1, read as the reverse complement.
CATCGGCACGCCGTCCAGCCCCGGCACCAAGGCGTTCGCCCTGACCGGCAACGTCAAGAACACCGGCCTCATCGAGGTGCCCATGGGCATCACGCTCCGGGAGGTCATCTTCGACATCGGCGGCGGCATCCGCGGCGGCAAGGCGTTCAAGGCCGTTCAGATCGGCGGCCCCTCGGGCGGCTGCCTCGTGGAGAGCCAGCTTGACAGCAGGCTCGATTTCGACTCGCTCAAGAAGATCGGCGCGATGATCGGCTCCGGCGGCATGGTCGTCATGGACGAGGACACCTGCATGGTGGAGGTCGCCCGGTTCTTCATGAGCTTCACCCAGCGTGAGAGCTGCGGCAAGTGCGTCCCCTGCCGGGAGGGCACGAAGCGTATGCTCGAGATTTTAGAGCGCATCACCGGCGGCACCGCCGTCGCGGAGGATCTCGACGAGCTGTACGAGATCGCGGACGTCGTGCAGAACACCGCCCTGTGCGGCCTCGGGCAGAGCGCCCCGAAGCCCGTCCTCAGCACGATGAACGCCTTCCGGGACGAGTACCTCGAGCACATCGAAAAGC
>CAJOFW010000295.1:0-4600 GCA_905234005.1 uncultured Oscillospiraceae bacterium | reverse complement strand
AACTGCGCCTTCCAGGCGATCTATGTGGAATAAGGAGGCCGGAACAATGGGAATCATGACAATCGACGGGATGCCGGTCGAATTCACCGACGAGAAAAACATCCTCTCCGTCATCCGCAAGGCGGGCATCGACATGCCGACGCTCTGCTATCACTCCGAGCTTTCCATTTACGGCGCGTGCCGCCTGTGCACCGTGGAGGACGACAAGGGCAAGACCTTCGCCTCCTGCTCGGAGCAGCCCCGGGACGGCATGGTCATCTACACGAACACCCCCCGGCTCATGCGTTACCGCAAGGTCATCCTCGAGCTTCTTCTCGCCTCGCACAACCGCGACTGCACCACCTGCGTCAAGAGCGGAAGCTGCCGCCTGCAGGAGCTGGCGTACCGCATGCGCGTGCACTTCGTCCGCTTCCCGAACACAAAGCCCGTACACGAGCGGGATTTCAGCTCCCCCGCCGTCGTGCGCGACCCGAACAAGTGCATCCTCTGCGGCGACTGCGTCCGCGTCTGCGCCGACACCCAGGGCGTGAACGCGATCGACTTCGCCTATCGCGGCACGAACGCGATGGTCAAGCCCGCCTTCAACAAAAAGCTCGCGGAGACAAACTGCGTCAACTGCGGCCAGTGCCGCGTCGTCTGTCCCACCGGCGCGATCACGATCAAGACGAACATGGAGCCGGTGTGGGACGCCCTCGCCGACCCGAACACGATCGTCGTCGCCCAGATCGCCCCCGCCGTCCGCGTGGCGCTCGGCGACGCCTTCGGGGTGCAGAAGGGCGAGAACGTCATGGGCAGGATCGTCAGCGTCATGCACCGCATGGGCTTCGACGAGGTCTACGACACGACCTACGGCGCCGACCTCACGGTCATGGAGGAGGGGAAGGAATTCCTCGAGCGCCTGTCCTCCGGCGAGAATCTGCCGCTGTTTACCTCGTGCTGTCCGGCGTGGGTCAAGTTCCTCGAGGACAAGTACCCGGACATGAAGAAAAACCTCTCCACCTGCCGCTCCCCGATGGCGATGTTCGGCGCGGTGATACGGGAATATTACCGCGACCCCGAAAAGCTCGGCGGCAAAAAGCTCGTCTCCGTCGCCGTCATGCCCTGCACCGCGAAAAAGCAGGAGATCCTGCGCCCGGAATCGACGACGAACGGCATCCAGGACGTCGATTACGTCCTCACGACCTCGGAGCTTGCGATCATGACGCGCATGACGGGCGTGGTGTTCGACGAGCTGGAGATCGAGGCGGCGGACATCCCGTTCGGCATCGGCTCCGGCGGCGGCGTGATCTTCGGCGTGACCGGCGGCGTGACAGAGGCCGTGCTGCGCTCGCTGCTGCCCGGCCACGACCGCGCCGGCATGAACGCCCTGAAGCACAGCGGCGTTCGCGGCCCCGACGGTCTCAAGGAGATCACCATGCCGTACAACGGCCGCGAAATCCGCGTCGCCGTCGTGAACGGCCTCGCGAACGCCGACCGGCTCATTCAGCGCATCCGTTCCGGCGAGGCGCACTACGACCTCGTCGAGGTCATGGCGTGCCGCCGAGGCTGCGTCATGGGCGGCGGCCAGCCCACCGGCGCCGGCCCGCGCACGAGGGCGGCCCGCATGAAGGGCCTGTACGACTCCGATGTGAACACCCAGATCAAGAAATCCGACGAGAACCCGACCATCCTCGCCCTCTACGACGGCCTCCTGAAGGGCAGGGAGCACAGGCTCCTCCACCGCAACTTCGAGGCGGCGGAAAATCATTCCTGATACTTTTTCTCTGATACTTTTTCTTGAAAGAAAAAGTATCAAAAAGAACTTTGTATTCGCTCGAAAGGCAGCAATTCCAAGGCTTCGCGCCCGGTAACGAAACAAAGCTTTTAATTGGGGGGCAGTATAAGTCTCTCCTGCAGGACGCGGCAAAGCGCCGCGATACGCCCCGGCCGGCGGAGCCCTTCGCTCCGCCGGCCGTTTGCCGTTCGTTTTCCGTTCTCCGCGGCCGTCTTGACAGGCCGTATATTTGCCGCTAGAATATGTTATCAACCAATCCGCAGACCCGAAATCCGACGGATGATATCCGAAAAAGAGCCTGCTTTGTGATTTGCGGACAATGGATATTTTAACCTGGGGAGCTTTGCCATGACTATCAAAAGAGCCGCCGCGCTGCTGCTGGCGCTGGCACTGACACTCGGCGCGGCCATGCCGGCCTGGGGCGAGGAGCTTGTCCTGCCGGACGACCTCTACACGCTCGTCGAATCGTCCGAGAGCGGCGATATCGGCTACGCCGGCGGGGATACGGCCCCCGCCCTCTTCGCCGCCCGGTCTGCGGAGCCGGTGACGGACGTTGTGGTGACGGACGGCGACACGGCGGACGGCGATCCGTCGGCCTATGACCCGCGTGGGACGGCCATCCTGCCGCCCGTCCGCGACCAGGGGGCGTGGAATACGTGCTGGGTCGTGTCCGCCGTCGCGGCGGCGGAGGTCTGCGGTCTCAAACGCGGCCTTCTCACCACGGGCGCGGACGACACAAACCTCAGCGAGCGCCATATCGTCTACTTCCTCTCCCACCAGTCGGAGGACCCGCTCGGCAACAGCTCGAACGACTACAACACCACGCCCTCGTTCTGGATCGTCTCGGGCGGCAACCCGGTCATCGCCGCGATGACCCTCGCAAGCTGGCACGGCGCCGCGTCGGAGACGGAGACCGACTCGCCCTACGCGGGACTCACCTCGAACGACACGCTCAGCGCCGACGACGCCTACGCCGCGTCGCTCCGGCTGAAGAATATGCTTCTGACCGACCTTGCCACCGCCGGACAGCGCGACGCCCTCAAGGACATGATCCTCGCGTACGGCGGGGCCGTCGTCTGCTTCTATTACAGCGTGGGCTATCTCTTCTCCGGCTCCCCCTCCGAGGCGGCCGGGGAGACGCCGGTCACGGACGGCTCGACCGCCGACGTCCTCGACGCCGGGGACGCGGACGTCCTCGACGCCGCGACGCACAGCCTTCGGACACGCCTGTCACCGGGGACGCGGACGCGGATGCATCCGCCGCCGGGGATGACGCGCTCTTCGACGTGCTCGACGGCGCGGAGGACGGCGATGTCCTCACCGTGACGGACGGCGGCGCGGAGGATTTCACGGTTTGCTACTACCAGAATAAATACACGACCACGAGCCACGAGGTGCTGATCGTCGGCTGGGACGACGCCTACCCCGCCGGGAACTTCGGTTACTCCGCCGCCGGCGCCGTGCCGCCCGGCGACGGCGCGTGGCTGTGCCGCAACTCCTACGGCGAACACTGGGCCGGGGGCGACGGCTACTTCTGGCTGTCGTACTATGACGCGTCCGCAGGCTACGCGTCGCTGGAGAGCTCGTCGCTCACACAGGGCTTCGGCCGCGCCGCCGTGTTCGATTTCACCGCGCCGGACGAGTACGACAACCTCTACGAGTACGACGGCGCGGTCATCCAGGGCTACGTCACCTACGCCGCGGACGGCGACGGAAACCGCCGGAGCATCTCCGTCAGCGGCGCGAACGAGGACGCGGCACGCTGGTACGCGAACGTGTTCACCGCCTCCGCCGGAGCCACAAACCGGGACGCCGAACGGCTCGAGGCCGTCTCGACGTATACATACCGCCCCGGCGTGGCGTACACAGCCGAGGTCTATGTCGATCTCGCCGACGCGGCCGATCCCGCGTCCGGCACGCTCGCGGCGTCCGTCTCGGGCACGTTCGAGTATCCGGGCTTCCACACGGTCGAGCTGGACAGGGGCGTTCTGCTTACAGAGGGCGAGACGTACAGCGTCGTATTCCGCGTGGGCCGCTCGTCGGACAGCCTGTCGTTTCTGATCGTCCCGGCGTGCTATACGAACGACTCGTGGCACGCTGTCAATGAGACGCTGCCCGGCCAGAGCTTCGTGTCCCTGGACGGCGCGGCGTGGTATGACTGCGCAAACTGCGTGACCTCGTCCGGCACGGCCCGCCCGTCGAACGTCCGCGTCAAGGCGTACACCGTCAACGACGCCGCGCCGCTGCCCTTTACGGACGTGTCCGAAAGCGCCTGGTATTACGCCGACGTGGCGGACAGCTGGTACAAGCTTCTCGTGGAGGGCATGACCGATACGGCCTATGTCCCCGCCGCGAACGCGACCCGCGCCCAGCTTGTCACGACGCTGCGCCGTCTCGCCGGGAACCCCGCCCCCGCCGTCGACGCGACGGCCTTCGACGACGTGTACGATACCGCGTGGTTCTACGAGGACATCCTCTGGGCCGAGGGGGCCGGCCTGCTGCAGGGCTCGGACGACGACGGCAACGGCGTCTACAGCTGCCGCCCCAACGCCCGCGTCACACGCGAGGAGCTTCTGACGCTCCTGTACCGCTTCGCGGCCATGTGCGGCGCGGATACGGCGGCGGTCGCCGATCTGACCGTCTACCCCGACGGCGGCGCCGTCAGCGACTGGGCCTCGGACGCGGTCGCCTGGGCCGTATCGAACAGGCTCCTGCAGGGCGTCGCCGTCGGCACCGGCACGCTGCTCGCCCCGCAGATGAAGGTATCCCGCGCCCAGCTGGCAGCCTTCCTGAACCGCTTCTCCGAGCTTCTGTGAGCACAAGCAG
>CAJOFW010000294.1:2269-3644 GCA_905234005.1 uncultured Oscillospiraceae bacterium | reverse complement strand
GTGTCGATCGGCAGCGACGCCTTCAGCCGCTGCGCCGCCCTCGCGGACGTGTACTACGGCGGCACGGAGGCGGACTGGGCCGCGATCGACATCGGCGGCTACAACAGCCCGCTCACCGGCGCGGTCCTCCACTGCGGCGCGGGCGCGGCGTCCGCCGCGTTCGGGACGGACGCCGTCACGGCATACACGGGCGTATTCCGCTTTCCGCGCACCTTCGATACGGAGGACGCCGTGTCGACGTGCGTCTACAGCGACGCGTATTTCGACGGGGACAGCGGGACGTATGACCACGCGCTGGCCCGGGCGTCCCTCGCGATGAGCCTCGCGGCGTTCGCGGAACGGGCCGTCTTCCGCGATCTTTCACGGGTATACCTGCCCCGGGAGAGCGTCGGCGGCCTGAACGCGACGGGCGATACGCTGCCCGACGGGAGCGCGCTCGACCTCGCGCTGACCCCGGCGCGGAACATCGCCGGGCTTATGGAGAGCTGCGGCTTTACGCGCATCGCGGTGAACGCGGCGTACCTGACCGCGCCGGAGGTCGGCGGCGGCACGGACGAGAGCGCCGCCGTTTGTCTCGGCTCGAAACAGCTCGGGGACGGAAGCGTCCTGATCGCGGCGGCGATACGCGGCGGCAGCTGCGGCGGCGAGTGGGTCGGCAACTTCTCGCTGACCGATCCGGGCGGCAGCGAAGACCACGCCGGCTTTGCCCGCGCCGCGCAGACCGCCATGGAAGCGCTCGAGCGCTACGTGGATGAAAACGGCATCAGCGGCCATGTGAAGGTCTGGGTGTGCGGCTACGGACGCGGCGGCGCGGCCGCCAATCTGCTCGCGGCGGAGCTGTGCGCGGGCGGCCTTGCCCGCTGCGCCCTGACGTCGTCGGACGTGTACGCCTATACGTTCGCCGCGCCGGCGGTCACGACCGCCTCCGACGGCTCCGCCGGCGTGTACGGCGGCATATTCAACATCGTGTACCCGCTCGATATCGTCACGCAGACGCCGATGGCCGCGTGGGGCTATGCCCGGTACGGGCGGACGCTGTATCTGCCCTCGCCGTACACGGACGCGGCGCTGTATGAGCGCTGGGAGCCTGCCGTGCAGCGGGCTTACGGCGTCCTTGTGGGCGATCTGTATCTGCTCGAGCCGCGTGTGACGCTGCCGACCGACGCCGGACAGAATTATATCCTCCGGTGCGCCGTGCGTGATATGGCGGCGGCGCTGGGCGGCGCGGATACGCGGACGAGCGACGCCGTCCAGCGGGCGATACGGGATGCGCTGGCCGCGCGCTTCCAAAACGGCGGGGCGCTCAATGCCGTGACGGAGACCGACGCGGCCGGGCTTATCGGCTTTGCCGCCGACGCCGTCGGACAGGCGGCGG
>CAJOFW010000294.1:0-2239 GCA_905234005.1 uncultured Oscillospiraceae bacterium | reverse complement strand
TTCTGCGCTGCCACGCGCCGGAGCTGTACCTCGCGTGGATGGACGGGATCGACGAAGCCGCCCTCGCCGCCGACGGGACGGAGCGCTTCATCGTGCTGGACGGCGTATCGGACGTCACCGTATACGAGGGCGGCGCGGCGTGTCTCTGGATCGCCGGCGGGGAGGTGTACGACGACGGCGTCACCCGTATCGAGGCTCTGATCGACTGGGACGGGCAGACCGTGATCTGCGTCCCGACCGGCACGGAGGCCGTCGTGGAGCTGTCGTCCGTGACGGACGGGGCGGCGTCCTGCTCCGTGCGGACGTACAGCCTGACGGGAACCGACCCCGCGCTTGTCATGAACTGGCCCGACGCGCCCGTCCGCGCCGGCGGGACGCTGACCCTGACCGTCGGCGCCGACGCGGATACGGAGGATTACACCCTCACCGGCGCGGACGGCGCCGCCATCGCCCCGGACGAGACGCTGCGCGGCGGCGGCGCGGCGGCGGCTGTGACCGTCTCCGCCGTGGGGGACGGCGCGGTCTCGGCCGACTGCGTGCGTGTGCGGGGCGATATGCTGACCGTGACGGCCGTGCCCGCCGGGGACGCCGCCTTCGCCGGCTGGTACGACGCGGACGGCGCTCTGCTGTCCGTCGACGCGGCGTATCGCTTCCGCGTGACCGTCGACGCGGCGCTGACGGCCGTGTTCCGCCCCGAGAGCGACGCGCCCTCGATCACCGCGATCATGAACACCGCCGGGGGCGTAACCCTGTCCTGGAGCGCCGCGCCCGGCACGGAGAGCTGCGAGCTGTGGCGCAGGGCCGACGGCGGAGACTGGACGCTCCTGACCGTCACGGCGGACACGTCCTTCACCGACGCCGATACGACGCCCGGCACGCTGTACGGCTACGCCGTCCGGGCGCTCGCCGACGGCGGCGCGGGCGGCTTCTCCGGGGAGGAATCCATCCTGCGCAATCCGTTCTTCGACGATGTGCCCGCCGGGACGGGCGCGTACTACGCGGTCATGTGGGCGTACAACTGCGGCATCGCGCACGGCCTCGGCGACACGGTCTTCGGCACGACGGAGAGCTGCACACGCGGACAGTTCGCGCTGATGCTCTACCGGTTTATGGGCAGTCCCGACGTGAGCGGGCTTGCGTGCCCGTACGACGACGTGTACGACGCATACGACGAATACGAGGCCCCGGTGTATGTCGGCGCGGTCACATGGGCCGCCGCCGCCGGCGTCGTGACGGACGCCGGCGCGTCATTCGGGCCGGACGAGCCGATCACACGCAGGGACGCGGTGATGATGCTCTGGCGTCTTGCCGGCTGTCCCGCGGCGGAGACGACAAGCCCGTACCCCGACGTCGCAGCCGACGACCCCTGCTTCACCGCCGCCGCCTGGGCACGCGTCAGCGGTCTTACGCGGCTTGAGCGCTTCTGGCCGGACGGGCTGTGCACACGCGGCGACGCGGCGATCCTCCTCCATCGCTTCAGCGGCCTGTTCGCGGCGGATTGACACCGTTTGGTGTTATTTCTGTAACCAATTTGACATAATCGGAAAATTATGTTACGATTCTTTTCAATTCGATAACAAAACGTTCACAAATCCCTGTTATCGTAGCAGCCGCGTTCCCGGTAACGGGACGCGCTGCCGCCGTCCCCGGCGAGGCTTGACGGGCCGGCGGCGGACACTTTGGAAAGAAGGTACATAATTTTGAAGATCATACAATCACTCACGAAATCACTCGCGGCGGGGGCGCTGGCGGCGCTTCTGTGTCTCACGCCGGCGCTGGGCGCGGAGTTTCTGACCCGTGATACGACGCTGCTCGTGGACGACGAGCTGCTCCTCTCCGCGCCGGAGCCGTCGGAGGACGCTCTCGCGGCGGATGACGTGACGGACGTGACGGACGACGCGGCGGAGGCGGGCGGCGTTCTCAATGTGACGGAGGGGGCGGCCGCCGCATGGGCCGCCGACCCGGACGGCTCGGTGCTCACGAAGTCCGGCGGCGTCAATTACTACTTCGACCAGAAGGAGACGTACTACAACCTCAACATGGACGCCGTCGTCGCCACCGCCCACGCGCAGGGCATCGAGGGCGAGTACTGGATCCGTGACGACGGCTGCAAAATGCTCGGCGACTACATCATGATCGCCGCGAACCGGGACGTGCACCCGCAGGGCAGCATCGTCGCCACGTCGCTCGGGCTCGGTATCGTCGTGGACACGGGCGGCTTCGCCGCCTCGAACCCCAC
>CAJOFW010000293.1 GCA_905234005.1 uncultured Oscillospiraceae bacterium | reverse complement strand
CCGTCAGATTGCCGCCGAGCAGACCGCCGAGGCAGAACATGATGATGAATACGGACAGGTTCAGCGACGCGGCCGACGCCGACCACGACGGGAACATGGCCTGCAGCTCCACGCGGAACAGCGACCATGCGTAGAATACGCCCGAGAAGAGCATGATGAGAAAGCCCGCGATCAGGCTCGCGACGCGATTGCCGGATGTGTTCAAGGAAAGACCTCCTTCGGGGATATGCGCGCTCATGCGCGATATTCACGGTTATTTTCAGCCCCATTATACCGCACCCGCCCCCGGTTTGCAACCGTCCGAAACGCCGTAAACGGACACGAAAACGCATCGCGCCGCGCCGATATCCTTTACTTGCGCCGGAAAACCTGCTATGATAGGCGTATGTCCGGCGGGTAAACGATACCGACGCGTCCGGTTTTCCCGGCGGCACGTCATGCATAACAACACGAATCATAAAGGAACGTCATATGAAAACCATCTACTACGACAAGGATATCCCCCGCATCCTCGCGACGAAGGCTGCGGCAGGCTCGAAGCTGACGCGTGGGCTTCTGTTCACGGGCCTGAACGCCGTGAAGTTCACGAAGGACATCCCCGACCCTCCGCTGCCGGCGGACAACTGGGTTCGGGTCAAAAATATCGCCTGCGGCGTGTGCGGCACGGACGTGAGCTTCTTCAAGGCCACGACCGGCACCAATTCCGCCCTCGAGCCGATCCCGGCGAGCCGGAAGACGTATCTCGGCCACGAGAACGTCGGCGTCATCGTCGAGGCCGGGGCGGGCGTGACGGACTTCAAGGTCGGCGACCGCGTCGGCATCCGGGCGTACATGGCCGGGTGCGACACGAAGGATCTGCCCCGCTGCCGCTACTGCGAGGAGGGCAACTACAACTTCTGCCTCAACTACGGCGCGAAGCCCCGCTTCGACCTCGAGTGGACGGGCGCCGGCTGGGGCGACAGCTTCATCGCCCCGCAGCAGCAGCTCTACCGCGTCTACGACGAGCTGACGAACGAGCAGGCCGTCATGATCGAGCCGAGCTGCGTATCGGTGCACACCGTCCTCACGGCCCCGCCGAAAAAGGGCGAACGCGTGCTCATCATGGGCATGGGCGTGATCGGTCTCGGCATCGTGCAGGCCATCCGGGTCATCCAGCCGGACTGCGAGATCTGGGTCATGAGCCGCACGAAGGACAAGCTCGATTTCGCCATGCGGCTGGGCGCGGATCACGTCCTCGCCGGCGACGCCCTCGAGGCGGCGTCGGAGGCGTGCGGCGGCAGCGAGGTCTATCAGGGCATGAGCCGTAAAAACCGCTATTTCTTCGGCGGCTTCGACCGGATCTACGACTGCATCGGCGGCAACTGGGCCAATACGATCGGCGTGCGCCTCCTCGCCGCCCGGGGAACGTTCGTGAAGATCGGCCACCACATGAATGCCGTCAAATACGACGAGACGCCCGTATGGTGGCAGGAGCTGACGATGATCGGCATCGACGCCCACGGCATGGAGGAATGGGAGGGGCGGAGGCTCTACACCTTCGACCTCGTGCAGGAGTGGATACGGGACGGCAAGTATTCGGTGGACGGGTTCGTGAGCCACCACTTCAGGCTCGACGACTACAAATCCGCCTACCGCCTCGCGCTCGAGAACCCGCCCGGCGTCTTCAAGATCGTGCTGGACTGCGAGTGACGGAGACGGTCACGAAGCGATTGGACGGCACGGAAAACCAGTTCCGAAAAGACAGTTTCGACAAAACAGTTCCGATTTGCATAGCATAAAACAGGGAGGAAGCGCCATGCTTACACTGAAACGGGCGGAGGAGCTGAACGCGACGATGGTGACGGAGGAGCATCTGATCATCCACGCCCGCAACGTCTGCTGCGCCATGGGCGCGATGGCCCGTCACTTCGGCGAGGACGTCGAGCACTGGCAGGCGATCGGCATGCTCCACGATTACGACTACGAGAAATACCCGGACGAGCACCTGCAGCACACGGCGGAGCCGCTGCTGGCCGCCGGCGTCACGGAGGAGGAGGTGCGGGCCATCCTCAGCCACGGCTACGGCATATGCACCGACGTGAAGCCGGAGACGAATCTTGAAAAGAGCCTGTTTACCGTGGACGAGCTGACGGGCATCATTCAGGCATGCGCCAGAATGCGCCCGCACGGCATCACCGACCTCGAGATCAAGAGCTTCATGAAGAAGTACAAGGACAAAAAATTCGCCGCGAAATGCAGCCGC
>CAJOFW010000292.1 GCA_905234005.1 uncultured Oscillospiraceae bacterium | reverse complement strand
GACAAACCCCGACACCGAGGGCGATACGACCGCGCTGTATATCGCCCGTCTTCTCAAGCCGTTCGGGACGCGTGTGACGCGTCTTGCCTACGGCATCCCGGTCGGGTCGAATCTCGAATTTACGGACGACGCGACGCTCGTCCGCGCCCTGGAGGGCCGGCGCGAAATGTGACCGTCCCGCCGCGGCCCTCCGAGGAGGCCGCACGGCGCAGCCGTCCCACGGCGGCATTGTAATACTTTCCGGCCTGGCTGGGTATGATGATACCGGGACAGGCCCGGCTCTGTTCGCCCTTTCAAGGCCGGACAGGACAACTATTGCACTTTTTTTGTTTAATTTTACATATTGAAGGAGTAATCTACTGTCACATGGCACAAAAACTGAAAATCATGGCGCTTGGCGGTCTCGACGAGATCGGCAAGAACCTCTACGTGTACGAGTACGGGCGGGACATCCTGGTCGTTGACTGCGGCATGGGCTTTCCCGATGAGGATATGTACGGCATCGACGTCGTGATCCCGGACATCAGCTACCTCATCGAAAACCGCGACCGTGTGCGCGGCATCGTGCTGACGCACGGGCATGAGGATCACATCGGCGGCATGCCGTATGTGATGCAGAAGCTGAACTGCCCGGTCTACGCGACGCGGCTGACGGCCGGTCTCGTCCGGCTCAAGCTCGAGGAGCACGGCCTCGCCCACAAGGTGAAGATCGTCACCCACTCGGCCGGGGACACCTTCCGCGTCGGCGTGTTCCAGATCGAGCTTATCCACGTAAACCACTCTATCCCGGACAGCGTCGCCGTCGCGATCACGACGCCGGTCGGCACGGTCATCCACACCGGCGACTTCAAGATCGACCTCACGCCGATCGAGGGCGGCGTCTTCGATTTCACCCGCTTCGCCGAGCTGGGCAAGGAGGGCGTTCTGGCCCTGCTCTCGGACTCCACAAACGTCGAACGCCCCGGCTACTCCGCCTCGGAGCACCACGTCGGCGAGAGCATGGACGCGCTGTTTCGCGGCTGCGACAAGCGCATCATCGTCACGACGTTCGCCTCGAACGTCCACCGCATCCAGCAGATCATCGACTGTGCGCACAAATATAAGCGCAAGGTCGGCATCACGGGCCGGAGCATGGAGAACGTCATCAAAATGGCCGTCGAGGAGGGCTATATGCGTGTGCCCCGGGGCGTGCTCGTGGAGATGAACCAGCTCGGCTCCCTGCCCGCTGCGAAAACCGTCATCATCACGACGGGCAGCCAGGGCGAGAGTATGTCCGCGCTGTACCGCATGGCGTTCTCCGAGCACCGCCAGGTGAAGATCACGGCGGGCGACCGCGTCATCATCTCCGCCTCCGCCATTCCCGGCAACGAGCGCTCCGTGACGAAGGTCATCGACGAGCTGTTCTTCAAGGGCGCGGAGGTCATCTACGACCGGTCGATGGATATCCACGTCTCCGGCCACGCCTGCCAGCAGGAGCAGATGATCATGATGGCGCTCACAAAGCCCCGGTTCTTCATCCCGGTGCACGGCGAGCACCGAATGCTCTGCCGCCACGCCGAGCTTGCGAAAGAGATGGACATCCCGGCGGAGAACATCGTCGTCGCCTCCCTCGGCGAGGTCATCGAGCTTACGCCGCGCACCATCCGGAAGAACGGCTCCGTCACGTCGGGCCGCATCCTCGTGGACGGCACGGTCGAGGGCGGCGTCGAAAACGTCGTCCTCCGCGACCGCCAGCATCTCGCGCAGGACGGCATGATCGTCGTCATCATGACCATGTCCACGCAGGACGGCAGCATGATCTCCGACCCCGAGATCATCACACGCGGCTTCGTCTACGTCAAGGACAACGCCCGGCTCATGGAGGAGATGCGCCGCGTCGTGTTCGAGAGCATCGAGTCCTGCGAACGCCAGCGCATCACCGACTGGGCCGGCATCAAGGGCAAGGTCAAGACAAACCTCACGGGCTACCTCTACAAGGCCACCCGCCGCAGCCCGATGATCCTGCCCGTCATCATGGAGGTATGATCGCGGCCAGACCGCGCAAAAGGGAGCCGTCCAAGCCGGACGGCTCCCTTTCGGTTTTGCGTATGGGCACGGGGGAATATCGCAATAGAAAAACCCGCAGCCGCCTGATATACAAGCGGTTGCGGGTGGAGCTGCTGGGCGGATTCGGACCGCCGACCTCGTCATTACCAATGACGCGCTCTACCGACTGAGCTACAGCAGCTGGCGACCGAGAAGGG
>CAJOFW010000291.1 GCA_905234005.1 uncultured Oscillospiraceae bacterium | reverse complement strand
GACCCGATCGGCATCATCTTCACCGGCGGCCCCGGCAGCGTCTACGAGCCGAACGCGCCGCATATCGACCCCGGCGTGTTCTCACTCGGCGTGCCCGTGCTGGGCATCTGCTACGGCTGCCAGCTCATGGCGCAGTACCTCGGCGGCGAGGTCACGCCGGCGCAGGACGACACCGCCCGTGAGTACGGCATGACGCGCACATATTTCGACACGTCCAAAAAGCTCTTTCTGGGCCTGCCCGCCGAGGGCGTGACATGGATGAGCCACGGCGACTACATGGCCCGTGTGCCCGACTCGTTCGACCTTGCCGCCCACAGCGACGCCTGCCCGAACGTCGCCATCTGCGACGAGGCCCGGGGCTTCTACGGCGTGCAGTTTCACCCCGAGGTGAACCACACCGCCCACGGACGCGATATGCTTCGCAATTTCCTCTACGAGGTCTGCGGCGCGGCCGGCGACTGGACGATGGGCGACTACATGAAGACCTCCATCGCCGCCATCCGCGAGAAGGTCGGCTCCGGCCGCGTGCTGCTGGCGCTGTCCGGCGGCGTCGACTCCTCCGTCGCGGCGGCGCTGCTGGCCGAGGCCGTCGGCAGCCAGCTCACGTGCGTGTTCGTCGATCACGGACTCATGCGCAAGGACGAGGGCGACGAGGTCGAGGCGGCGTTCCGCCCGTGGCCGATCAGATTCGTCCGCGTAAACGCCGAGGATCGCTTTCTGATCCGACTCGCGGGCGTATCCGAGCCGGAACGCAAGCGCAAGATCATCGGCGAGGAGTTCATCCGCGTATTCGAGGACGAGGCCAAAAAGATCGGCGCGGTCGATTACCTCGCCCAGGGCACGATCTACCCCGACGTCGTCGAATCCGGCGCCGGCGACGCCGCCGTCATCAAGAGCCACCACAACGTCGGCGGTCTGCCCGACTATGTCGATTTCAAGGAGATTATCGAGCCGCTGCGACTGCTGTTCAAGGACGAGGTGCGGGCGCTGGGCCGCGAGCTGGGATTGCCCGAATACCTCGTCAAACGCCAGCCCTTCCCCGGCCCCGGCCTCGCCATCCGCGTGATCGGCGATGTGACGAAGGACAAGCTCGATATGCTCCGGGAGGCGGATTATATCTTCCGCGACGAAATTGCGAAGGCCGGTCTTGAGGACACGATGGATCAATATTTCGCGGTGCTGACGAATATGCGCTCCGTCGGCGTCATGGGCGACGGCCGAACGTACGACTACACCCTCGCCCTGCGAAGCGTCACGACCTCCGATTTCATGACGGCAGACTGGACGCAGATCCCCTACGACGTGCTGAACGCCATATCCGTCCGCATCGTCAACGAGGTAGCCGGCATCAACCGCATCGTCTACGACATCACCAGCAAACCCCCCGCGACGATCGAGTGGGAATGACCGCATAAGAACCATCCGTCCCCGGAAACCGCTGAAATCAGCGGTTTCCGGGGACGTGCCATTTCCGGGTGGACAACTTTTGGACTACTTCTTTATGATCTTTTGCCGCTTATATCATTGCCTAATCATTGAATTATTTTATTTTTAGTGGTAAAATCAACCTGTGATTGCATGATTTGTTGACGGAGACAACGCTTTGAAAGAGCTGAAGCAGAGCCATAATTTTGATGCAGAGCGCCGTAAGGCGCTGACGCAGCCGGAACAGGCCCTGCTGATGGATTTTCTTTCAAAAAGTGAGCAGTACAGGCATTGGTGTCCGATCATGACGGTTATGTTGGAAGCTGGACTGCGTGTGGGAGAGGCTACCGGCCTTCGCTGGGAGGATATCGACCTCGAAAACGGGACCATCGATGTCAATCACACGCTCGTATATTACAGCCACGCGAACAAGAATTGCTGCTTCGGGGTGAACACGCCGAAGACGGCGGAGGGCAGGCGCGTCGTTCCGATGACGAAGGCGGTCAAGGAAGCGTTCGAGTAGGAGCGGCGTTATCAGGAGGAGAACGGGATTTCGTGCCAGATCCATATTGATGGATTTACGGATTTTATCTTTGTGAACCGCTTTGGGATGGCACAGCACCAAGGAACTCTGAACAAGGCGATCCGGCGTATCATGCGTGACTGCAATCAGGAGGTGTTATTGCTCCCATGAGCTGTCCAGACATTGCTCTGTCTACTGTCCCTGCCAGGGCGTAACGAAGCCGTCTAAACGAATACAAAGCATACGCGTCGTCTATTATTGTCCTGGACTGTCCAATATTGTCCTGCTGATTGTCGAATTTT
>CAJOFW010000290.1 GCA_905234005.1 uncultured Oscillospiraceae bacterium | reverse complement strand
CCGGCGTCACGCTGACGACGCGGAATGTCCTCGCCGGCGTCGGCTGGCTCGAGGTCGCCGAGGCCGGAAAGGATTACACCGCCACGAAGACCGTCGGCGGCGTCACCTACGGCTTCACGCTGGGCGATTCAGCCCACTATAACTCCGGCTATGTGTCCTACTGCGACTCCGGCTTCCACAACTACTACTATGACAGCGAATTCTACGGCACGGACTATGTCATCATCCTCTCGAGCAGCGTTTCGAGCGCCACAATGGTGAACGACAAGTGTTATTCCGACCGCATCGGCATCATGTGGCACAAGAACCAGGGCGGCACGGTGGATATCACCGGCGGCAGCCTGTATGCCGACCGCTGCCTGTTCATGATGAAGGGGTACTCTGACCTCGACACCGACGGCTGCCACGCCAGCCTGACCGTGGACGGGACGGCGCTGTCCGTCGGTGGGGAGGGCGTGCTCTTCCAGCTCATGACCTCGGACGACTGCGGCCTGAACTACGAGGCGCTGCAGGTTCCTGCGGTCGAGGATGATTTCTCGCAGGTGGAGTGCCTTCTTGGGACCATGGTGCAGAAGACCTATTCCGAGGGCTTCCCTCCGACGATCATGTATGTGTTTGATCTGGACGAGGAGGAGGTCGGCGTCTCCGCAGACGACTACGACGCGTTCGTGGCAGATCATCCGGACGCCGCGCCTGTGATGGTCGAGTACGAGCCGCAGCAGGACTGCGATGCGACCTTTAAGAATCTCTCCGTCGAGGGCGATGTCTATAACGCGGTATGGCAGGCCTATCAGGGTCTCGACGTGACCTTTGACAACGCGGAGATCACGGGCGTGATCTCGTCGGCGTGGGCAAACCATGTGGACGCGGACGGCGAGGCCCTGCCCGGCGGCACGGTCATCCCGGCGGACTCTAGCCTCGACTGCCACCTCGGGATCGGCCGCGTAAAGAATACCGCCGCCCCGGCGGTCAACAATCCCGTGTATCTGACGCTGAAGGGCGGCGCGGTCTGGAATGTTACCGGCGAGAGCTATCTTGCGAAGCTGACGGTGGAGGACGCCGTCGTGAACGGTATGGTCACCGTGGACGGCGCGGCGGTGGACGTATCCGCCGGCGGAAGCTGGGAGGGCGACATCGTCGTTTCTCCCGCCCGGGGCGGCGAGGTCACATGGAAGGATTATCAGGACTGGCTCATTTCCATCCTGCCGGAGGTGTGCCCGTTCCCCGAGGCGGTGGGTGAGATCATCCTTGCCACGGAGAGCTGGGACGACATCGATATGGCAAACGGCCCCTGGGGCAAGATCTTCGGGGATGACGCGTTCAACTGCACGCCCTGGGAAGAGTTCCGGCAGAACGGCGGCGTCGGTACCTACAACGCGGACTTCGTCGACCTGCCCGCAGAGGACGCGCCCACGGCCTCCGGCGAGGCGTCGTAACGGAGGAGCGCCATGAAGAAGATATTATCGATTCTGTTGTGCCTGAGCCTTATGGCGGCTCCGGCGTTTGCCGGCGGGGAGGCTTCCGGCGAAGCCTCCGGGAGCGCTTCTGACGGCGCCGGCCCCCGCTCGGCGGCGGGAGCTGTCGCGATCACCGTACAGGATGGCGAGGTTGTCCTCGATGACGGCATCGAGGTGAACGTGGCCGAGGGCGGCGTGATCTCCGCCGACGCGGTCAGCGGCGCGTCCATTGACTCCGTGGACAACTATGCCGGCGGCGTCGCCTGGTACGGCGGCGACGATTTCCGGCTGGGCGGGGAGGAGGACTTCCACACGGTGCGGACGTACTACACCGGGGAGGAGCTCTCCTTCAATACGAAGCTCCGCTTCGATCTGCCCGGGGACTATGCCTGGGGCGAGGACGCCGCGGGCGGCTTTGCGATCGTCGCAGCGGGCGGCGGAACGATGACCGTGGAGAATGTGTACGCCCTGTCGAGCGGCATCAACCGCTATACCTTCGATCTCTCGTCCGGCACGAATATCATAAAGGACTGCTATTTCGAGTCCCTCGGCTGCAAGGGCGAGTACTGCGATATGCCGTGGTTCACCATGCAGTACGGCGCGTCCCGCAACATCATCATGACGAGCAAGGCCAGCATGTACGTCTATAACTCCGTCTGCGCCTCGGACGGCTACGCCTCCTGGTCGACGGACATGACGAACGGGAGCATGTACCTGTATAATGCCGACTGCGTGAACTACAACGGCGGCTACGGCTCCTATGCTGACGGCTGCACCGTCGCCAGTACGGCCTGTTCGACTGCAACGGCGGAACCCTGATCGTCGGCTCCTCCGAGGACGCGAAGGCCGCCTCCGACCCCGTTTTCCTTGCAAATCTGGAAGGAGAAGAGCTGGCGGAGGATACGCCCAGCGTCATCCTCGGTGACCGCAACGCGGTTGCGATGCACGTAGTGGCGACCGGCTCCGCGGGCGATCCCGAGCACAACGGCATCGTGGATACGAATACCTCCGCCATGTACAATACCCAGCCCCATCTGTACGCGTCGAACAGCGTGTTCTCGACCGTCGGCGCGACGGGTACGAGCCTCGCGAAGTTCCCTGCGACCATCGATATGTACCTCGCGCACCAGAAGGGCAGCGTTTTCGAGTTCCGCAGCTGCAACGCGGACGTGCGCCTGGAAAACTGCGAGCTGGAAAGCGCGAACGGCGTCCTGTTCCAGAGCGTCATCGATCTGGACGGCAGCGCCGTGCAGATCCTCGATGATATCGCGACGGAGAAGATCTCCGGCATCTGCATCGAGTCCGTCGGCAACGACTGGACGGGCGATATCGCTCACGAGGACTATCAGCGCCCCATGCGGCTGACGCTGACGGACAGCGCGCTCACCGGCGCGATCATCGCCTCCGGCCTTGAAGACTGGCTCTCCCTGTGGGAGGGCTATGAGGACGTGAGCTACTCCGTCGACCCCTCTACGGGTCTCTATGTGAACGACGAGGATCCGACCGACACCTGCGAGAGCTACCGGATACAGGATCCGGATGAGATCTACGAGTGGGCGACGGGCGTCACCGCGTATGACGCCGTGCGCGGCGTGTATCTCACCGTGAACGGAGCCTCGGTCTGGAACGTGACGGGCACGTCGAATCTGCGGGGCCTGACCGTCGAGGCGGGCGCCGTCATCAACGGCGTCGTCACCGTGGACGGCGCGGTCGTGGATGCTTCGGGCGGAGGCGTCTGGGAGGGAGACATCGTCGTGACGCCCGCGGGCGCGTCAGGCGAAGCCTCCGGCAGCGCATCCTGAGCAAACGCTGAGAAAATCCCCGCGCACGTCCTGACGGTATCCTGTCCGCCTGACTATGCCTGAAAAGCTGCCTGTGTTTTTGGATCGGTTCAGTGACTTTTGAATCTCTTCCTATACTGCGCGGGCGTGTAGCCGGTCACTTCGCGAAAACACCGGATAAAATAATTCTGCGTCGTGAAGGCCAGCTTTTCCGCGATCTGGCGGACAGATAACTCCGATGATTCCAGAAACACCTTGGCCCGCTCGATCCGGGCATAGCGTATATACAGGAACAGGGGCATCCCCGTTTCCTTCTTGAATTTTTCTGTCAGATAATAATCCGTGTAGCCTGTGAGAGC
>CAJOFW010000289.1:1514-3780 GCA_905234005.1 uncultured Oscillospiraceae bacterium | reverse complement strand
GCGGCGGCTTTCCGCCCGTTTTTCTCATGACCGCGAACGCGGATTTCCTGCGGGAGCAGGCGCCGCCGATGGCGGAGAGGCTCGCGGCGGTCGGCGCTGCATATGAATCCCGGTGCTACGGCGACGCGGAGAATAAGCTCCAGCACGTCTTCCACTGCGACATCCGAAACCCGTCGGCCCGACTGTGCAGCGACGAGGAATGCGCGTTCTTCCGCCGCTTCCTGTGAGATACGCCGATCACGATTCGATGTCACGATTTGATATAAAGGAGGCGCTTTGATGCGGTACACCATTGACAACAGCCACTACCACACCTTTTCCGTTTACGAGCTGAACAAGCTGCCCCCCCGCAGCTATTTCATCCCGTACCCCGACCGGGCGGCGGCGGACGCCGTCACGCCGAAACGGAAGCGTTACGAATCCGAAAAGGTTCTGTGCCTGAACGGCGACTGGGATTTCAAATTCTACCCCCGCCCAAGGGAGCTTCCGGATACTCTCGATACGGACAGCGTACAGTTCGACACGCTCGATGTGCCCTCCTGCTGGCAGCTCCGGGGGTATGACAAGCCGTTTTATGTAAACATCCGCTATCAGTTCCCCTACAAGCCGCCCGAGATCCCGACGCTTGACCGCGTGGGGAAGGTGTTCTCCTGGCTCGGCGTAGATCAGGCCATTTCCCTGCGCCGGAAGGATCCGGGCGAGGAGTATAACTTCGTCGGCGTGTACCGCAAGGCGCTTTCGATCGACGAGCCGGAGAAGAATTATGTCATCTCCTTCCTCGGCGTCGCGAGCTGCCTTGACCTGTACCTGAACGGGGAATTCGTCGGCTACTCCGAGGGGGCGCACAACACCGCCGAATTCGACCTGACCGGAAAGCTGCACGCGGGCGAAAACGAGCTTCTGGCCGTGGTGCGCCGCTGGTGCACGGGAACGTACCTCGAAGGGCAGGATATGTTCCGCCACAACGGCATATTCCGTGACGTGCTGCTGCGCGTCTCCGAGCCGACGGATATATGGGACGTCGACGCGGCTACGAAAAAGACCGGCGACACCTATGCCCTGACTCTCACGGCGAAGACATACGCCGATACGGACGTGACGTTCACCGTCGAGGGCGGCGGGATTAAGGCATCCAAATCCGTCACGGCGAAGAACGGCAAAGCCGCCGTCACCTTCGAAGGCCTCGCCGTCACGGAGTGGAACGCCGAGGCCCCGACGCTGTACAACGTCTACTACGAGACGGCGACGGCCTGTGTGAAGGAGCGTATCGGCTTCAAAACCGTGGAGATTTCCGGCGACGTCTTCCTGCTGAACGGGAAAAAGCTCAAGCTGCACGGCGTGAACCACCACGACACAAGCCCGGTGAACGGCTACGCCATGACCCCGGATGAAATCGAGCGGGATGTGCTGCTTTGCAGGGAATTCAACATCGACACGATCCGCACGTCCCACTATCCGCCCGACCCCCTGCTCCTTGAGCTTGCGGACGAGGTCGGCGTCTACATCGTGGACGAGAACGATCTCGAGACCCACGGCACGTTTGCCCACCAGCTCCCGCCGACGTACAACTCGATCTCCCACGACCCCAAGTGGCAGCCCCGTTACCTCGACCGCATCAACCGGCTGTACGAGCGCGACAAGCTCCACGCGAACACGTCCATCATCATGTGGTCGCTCGGCAACGAGGCCGGCGGCTATAACAACACCGACGCGATGTACGACTGGCTGAAGGCCCGCTCCCCCCTGCCCGTCCACTACGAGAGCGCCATCCACTGCAAGCGGCAGGCATACGACGTGGGCAGCGAGATGTACCCCAGCGTCGAGATGGTGCACGACGTGGGCGAGCACCGGCGGAAGCAGAAGCGTCTCAACGACCGGCCGTATTTCCTGTGCGAGTACGCCCACGCCATGGGCGTCGGCCCCGGCAACACAGAGGCATATTGGCAGGAGATATACAACTACGACAATCTCATGGGCGGCTGCGTATGGGAGATGGTCGATCACGCGATCCTGCACGAGGACGGCAGCTACACCTACGGCGGCGACCACGGCGAGTGGGAGCACGACCGCAACTTCTGCGTGGATGGCCTGTTCTACCCCGACCGGCGTCCGTCCGCCGGGGCGCAGATCATACGCTTCATCTACCGCCCCATCCGTGTGACGCACATCGAGGGCGACACATTCGAAATATTCAACACCACGGCGTTCTCCGGCGGGGAGCGGTACAGTCTCACCCTCCGCTGGAACGACGGCACGCAGACGCCCG
>CAJOFW010000289.1:0-1439 GCA_905234005.1 uncultured Oscillospiraceae bacterium | reverse complement strand
ATACAAAAACCGGGATGACCGTATCCGAGGAGCAGCTTGTCATTCGCGCGCGCGTGCCGTCCGCCCCGGCGGCGTCTCCGCTGCCCGACAGCGTATCGGTCGATGGCGGCGCGCTCAAAATCGCCCTTCCCGGCGGAAAGACGCTCCGCGCCGCCGAGCAGTCCACGCTGCTGTATCGCGCGGCGACGGACAACGACACGGACCTCATGTTCCGAAACACGATGAAGCCGTATTTTGCCCAGACCGAGAAGGTCATCTCCGTGGAGCCGGTCGAAAACGGCGTGCAGGTAGTCACCGAGGTCGCGAATAAAAAGGCGAAATTCACCGTCACCGATACCTACGAGGGCACGGACGACGGCGTCCTCGTCACAAGCCGGCTGCACCGCGTCTCCGGCGGCGGCGTCGTCCCCCGGTTCGGAAAGAGCTTCCGGCTCGACGAGAGCTTCGACGACGTGACCTACACCGGCCGCGCCGGCGAGAGCTACTGCGACATGAAGGAGCAGTTTCCGATTCGAACGGTGTCCTGCAGGGTCGCGGACATGACCGAGCCGAACATCAAGCCCCAGGAAAGCGGCAACCGCTGCGACCGCACGGCTGCGGCCCTGTCCGACGGGACGGTATCGGTATGCTTCGAGGCGGTCGAACGGCCGTTTGAGCTTGCGGTCAAGCCGTACACGGACAAGGCGCTGTTTTCGATGAAGCACCGCTGCGACGAGGTGCGGACGGGCACATACGTGACGATCCAGGCGTTCCAGCAGGGCATCGGCACCGGCGCCTGCGGCCCCGGCGTCATGCCGGAATTCCAGTTCGACGCCAAGCAGGACTACGAGCTCAGGTTCCGCATCCGCCTCCCGAAACACGACCCGGCCGGTAAATAAGGCGAACAATCGAACCCGATCATCAGGATGGGCGTAGTTTTTGGTTTTTGCCGGTAGTTATCAGTTACAAAACAACCTCCTCGCGCACACGACGCGAGGAGGTTAATTGTTTCAAGCTTCCAAATGCCAACTGCCAAATCTAATACTGTTAGCTCCGTTTCGTTACCGGGCGCAAAGCCTTGGAATTGCTGCCTTTTCGAGCGAATATAAAGTTCTTTTTGATACTTTTTCTTTCAAGAAAAAGTATAACTATGACTTCACGCCTCCGTCTTGCTGAAGTCCCGATACCGCGTCGCGGTCATCGGCAGGCCCCTCTCCAGCAAGGCCCTGTATACGCCATCGCGTATGAGCGCCGTTGTGATGATGTCGTGCTCCTTGGCGAGTCTTCCGATCACCGCGTCCGAAAGGTACGCGGCGGCTTTCGGCGACAGCTCCTCATCGGTCTCGCTGTTCGCCTTGAGGATACTGCTGACGATTTTTTCATCGTCGTAGATAACAACGTTTCCACTGCGTTTTGTGATTTTCATACAGGTACCTCCCGAACCATATTGTGG
The DNA here is from genome assembly GCA_905234005.1 of uncultured Oscillospiraceae bacterium. Classification (GTDB taxonomy): domain Bacteria; phylum Bacillota; class Clostridia; order Oscillospirales; family Oscillospiraceae; genus CAJOIG01. The sequence continues at coordinate 7 of CAJOFW010000289.1, read as the reverse complement.
CTGCGTC
>CAJOFW010000288.1:2097-4385 GCA_905234005.1 uncultured Oscillospiraceae bacterium | reverse complement strand
CGCTTCGAAAGGACAGCGTTTCCAGGGCTATGCGCCCGGTAACGGAACGAAGCTTTTATTAACGCGGCAATTAAATATTCGTAAAGGAAGCCGCATGAATAATACTTTTTCTTGAAAGAAAAAGTATCAAAAAGAACTTTGTATTCGCTTCGAAAGGACAGCGTTTCCAAGGCTATGCGCCCGATAACGGAACGAAACTTTTAATTGGAGAACAGTATTATTTGCTTATTGCAACCGATGATTGTGATTCCTGTTATTCGCGGTCATCAGGCGGGCATGACGACGATGTCGCCGCTCCAGAAGCCGCCGTCGGTGACGTCGATCTGCTCGCCGTCGACCGTGACGACGCCGTTGATGACGGAGCCGGGGTCGACCGTCAGCTCGGTGAGATTGCTCGCGCCGGCTACGTTCCAGACGGAGCTGTTCGTAAGCCAGAGGGAGGTGCCCTGGTCGTCGCCGTACTCGGTGACCTCACAGGAGCCGTCCCCGTTCACGGTGATGTTGTGCGCGAAGGCGTCCAGCGGGGCCTCGGAGCCGAAGGTGTTCGAGGCAAGGCCGATCGTGTAGTCCTCGACATAGCCCGCCGCGAGCCAGTATTCGTTCCAGCTCTCGCAGGTTCCGGAGACGATCGCGCCGTCCAGCGTCGTGTTGTCGAGCGTGATATACATCACACGCTCGTAGTCCTCGTCGAGGATATCGCCGGTCACGTCCATGTTCTTCATGACGACGCTGCTGCCGACGGGGTTCGTACCGGCGGGCGTGGCCGGGGTGCTGGTGTCGTTGTTCAGGACGGAGTGGATGAGAACGCCGCTGTACGCGTCCATGGTCACGTTGTCGAGATCGATGACCGCGTTCACGCTCTTGAGCAGGATCGCGTCGCCGGAAACGTACTCGATGTACTTCTCGATGTTCGGGCTGAGCTCGCGGCCGTACCAGGAGGCGTTGACGCTGTACGGGGTGTTCTCGTCGGAGAGCAGGGCCTCGTCGGTGATGATGGCGCTGTCCTTCGCGCAGAAAACGCCGTTGGAGTCCTGCGTATACGTACCCGCGACGTGCATCATGAGCGCGGTGCGGCCGCCGGCGATGACGGAGCCGCCGACGTTCGACGCGTCCACGTCAGCGAAGGCGTAGGGGTCGATGTCGTGGTTCATGCCGACGCCGCAGCCCGCGCCGCCCTCGAGGCCGTCGTCGCCGTCGTACAGCCAGACCTCGCCGGTGCCGGCGATGATGACGCCGATCTCCGCGCCCTCGAGCACGGAGCCGTAGAAGAAGTCGCGGCAGTTGCCGTCGGCATACGTGCCGTAGCCGCCGAGCAGGGCCGACGCGAACGTGTTGACGGCCACAAGGTCGACGCCGCCGCCGGACGCGGCGTCCGTGGACAGGGACGCCCAGCCGTCGACCGTGACGACGGAGTCGTAGTAATAGGTGACGCTCTCGCCGCCGGACAGATTCGTGCGGTCAGCGCCCGTGACGAGCAGGGGATCGTTCGGGAGGTTCTCGGAGCAGCCGGCGTACGCGGGGACATAGCCGCGGGTCATGAGAAGCGAGTCCTTCACGACCATCGTGGAGCCGACGCCGGAGGTGCCGTTGTTCGCGATGGCGAGACCCTCGAGGCCCTCGCTGTAGATGAACGCGTTGTCGACGAGAAGCGCCGCTCCGCCGGACACGGACACCTGCGTCGGGCCGCGATTGCCGGATTCGGTATCGAGGGAGTCGCCCTCTACCCACACGCTGTAGGCCGCGTCCTCGGGCAGCAGCGTGTCAAGCAGGGTCTGACCGGCCTCGGTCACGGCGGTGTAGCGGCCGTAGGTCGGGCTGGACTCGTCCCAGTCGATCTGGCTGATCCAGGTGTAGTCGAGGTCGAAGCCCTCGGCGTTCGGATTCAGGCCGTCGTTCGTGTAGACCTCGGCAAAGCTCGGCGCGGCGTAAAGCTCGTCCGCATTGCCAAGCACTGCGGTGAAGCCGTCCGCAAGGGCGTCCACATGCACGGGCGACGTGACGGACAGGAACCGGGAGCTCAATGAGCCGGACACGAACCGAAGACCCGCGATCGTCTGCGGATCCGACGGGATGTCGCCCTCGACGGTCCACACGCCGTCCTCGTTCACGGTGAGGCCGTCGGCGTTCACGGTGAGCAGCGTCGCGCTCGGGCCGGAAGCCTCGCCGGAGGCGAAGCAGGCGCACGACAGCACCATCGCCAGCGCGAGCAGGATGGACAGGGTTTTGATGCGTTTCATGGTGTTCTTCCTTCCTTTTTGATTTATAGCGAACGCCAAAAGGCTTTCACT
>CAJOFW010000288.1:0-1894 GCA_905234005.1 uncultured Oscillospiraceae bacterium | reverse complement strand
GCACCAGAGCGCGGCGGAGCGGAGCCGACGCCACGAGGTATACCACGCCCGGAACGTCATCGGCTGCTTCGCGGCTATGAGGCACACCGCGCCGAGCACAAGATAGATGAGCGGGATCAGATCGAGAAGCTGCGGCACGGCGGCAATACGCCACATGGCCCCGTCCGCCCGGCTGAACGCGGCGAGGCAGTAGCACACCGAGACGGCGGCGGTGTACAGCGCGGCGATGAGCTTCGGACGCCTGAGCTTCGCCGGAAATGAATAATACTCGCCGGTGTAGACGAACGAGGCATGGCCCCTGGCGTCCACGCGCCGCTCCCAGCCCTGAAAATACCAGTCTCTGACCCTCATGTGTGTTTCCCTTCCGGCGCCTCAGGCTGCGCAGGCTCGAAAACCTCCCGTTCCGTCACGCAATGCTCCTTCAGCTCGCCCACGAGCGCCTGCAGCGCGTCCACGACGTGCGGACGGATATCGCCGCCGACGAGCACGAGCATGATGTCGTCGCCGGGCAAGAGCCTTCCGCGGTTCAGCCAGACCCGGACGTGACGGATGCCGGGCATGGCCCGTGCCGTCTCGGCGGCGGACTTCGCCTTTTCTTCGTCGTAATCGACGTCATCGTCTCTCCCCTGCCGTGCCGCCGCCTTCGAGGTGCGGCGCACGACGCCGTTGTGAAACAGATACATGCCGCAGTTTTCCGCCCCGGGGGCCGCCTTCGCCTCCCGGAGCCATTCGTCCATGGACGGGGCCTTCATCGCCATGCCGCTGTCACCTCCATGTAAAACCGATAAACGACGAGCTTTCGCTTGCCGTGATGCTCCTCGCCGTGCCGTAGACGACCGTGCCGTCCGCCGTCGTCCACATGGGCTGGAACCGCAGCGCCGTGTAATACAGCGCGGACGGAATATCCATCGCGTAGGCGCAGAAGTACGCCGACGCGTCCGAGAACACCGTGGGCGCGTAATCAAACGAGCCGATAGAATCCACGCCGGCGAGCCGGACATAGACCTTCTGCGTCGAAGCCGTCCGCGTCACGGGTATGCCGGTCGTGGGCCGGACGTAGCTGAGGATAAAGCCGACGGACGCGTAATCCAGCGAATCCACGGTCGTCACGACGCGAAGCCGCGTCGAGCTGTCCGTCGCGTAGGTCGGGTTGCGGAGCTGGTATTTGACGGTCAGCACGGCGGGGTCGGTGAGCTTTGCGTATTTCACGTCGTCCGCCCCTGGCTGGTCGGTGAAGGGCGTCGTGCAGGCCGCGTCCCGATACCACCCGGCGAAGAGTCCGTATTTCTCCGCCGTGTCCGTGTACGTCACGCCGGCGGCGGTCACGGCGGCGGTGTACGTGATTTTGTTGATCGCCCTGCCGTCGTCGTCCGCGTAGCTCGCCGCGATCACAACGCCGCTCCTTTCAAACGAATCGAGCGAAACGGTCATGGCCGCGTCCACGGTGACAAGGCGTCCGTCCGCGTCCACATAGGTGACGAGCGCCGAGGCGAGGTCGTCCGCCCAGCAAAAGACCGGCGTATCGGCGTCGAAACCGAAGTGAATCGCCGCGTCGGTCAGCGGCGTATTATACGATCCGATCACAAGCTCGTCCCACGCCGCCTCCGTGCCGCTGTAATACACATCCGCCAGCGCCGTGCACCCGGCGAAGGCGTAAGAGCCGACCGTCGTCACGCTCTCCGGCACAATGACGCTCGCAAGACCTGTGCAGTACTCGAACGTCCAGGGGCTGATTATCGCAAGCCCGTCGGGAAGCCGAACGGCCGCAAGCGACGTGCAGTTTTCAAACGCGCCCTCGCCGACGGCTGTGACGGAGTCCGGCAGCACGACGGCCGCAAGCGACGTACACCAGGAAAACGCACGTTCGCCGACGGTCTCCACCCCGTCGGGCAGC
>CAJOFW010000287.1 GCA_905234005.1 uncultured Oscillospiraceae bacterium | reverse complement strand
GTCACCGTGTAGGCTCCGGCGGCGGTAACGGTGAATACGCCGTCCGCGTAGGTCACGCCCGCAACGGCCGCCTCCGTGTGAGCGAGATCGATGACGGCGGGAGCGGTTTCGCCGCCGCCCCCTTCCGCCGGCTCCGCGGCCGCGGTCGGTTCCGCCTGGATTTCCGTATCGGATGCGGCGGCCTCACCTGCGGCGCAGCCCGTCGTCCCGGCGAGGATGAATACCGCCGCCAGAAGGACGATCAGGATGTCCGGCCAAGCAATGTGCTTTCTCAGGTTTTTCGTTTCCATACCTCTATTCTAAATCAACCGGGCAGTCTTGTCAATGAAATTGGGGATTGTAATTTCCCCTGAATCCGGTATAATTATATCAGAATTGTAAGGAACGCAACGACCTATGATCAGACCAACGCACAGAAATATTGCCGCGAACGCGCCGCTCATCCCGCTCCGTATCCTCCTGCCCGCCGTATGCCTCTGCCTCGCCGCCCTGCTCGGCGGCTGCGCCGGACAGGAGCCGGACGACGCCGTGCCCGTACAGGCTGCGGCGCCCGTGTTCACGGAGCCGCCGTCGCTCACGATCGCCGACCAGAGCGGCCACCTTCCCCTGATGGGTCTCGCCGGCGGGCTGTTCTGCCCGGAGCTGCCCGTGACGCGAAGCGCCGTGTGCACGCTCCTGTACCCGCTGCTGCGCGGCTTTGACAGCGAAATCCTCGCGGACGGCGCGGACGTACTCGCCGCCGCCGGTCTTCTCCCCTGGACGACAGAAGACGCCGCCGTCACCGATGACGACGCCGCCAACTACAACGCCGCAGATGACAGCAGCGCCGACGCCGATGGCGACAACGCCGACGACGCCAGCGCCGACGGCGACGCCGAGGTAACACGCGGCGAGCTGACACGGCTTCTTCAAAACATCGCCGGCTGTCTTTCGGGCGGCGAGGCCGAACGCGCCCTCGCCGCCGCGTCCGATATCGCCGCCGGCGGGGACGGTGACGACGCGATCACCCGGGCCGACCTCGCCGTCGCGCTCGAACGCCTCGCCGGACGGGAGCCGGACGAGGCCGGGCTGATCATTGCCGAATGTCTGCCCGACGACGTCAAGCCCTTCGACTACGCCTGGGCGTACATCGCCGACGCGGTGACGGGCGGCCCCGTGGAGCCGGCGTCCCCGGGCGTGCACCGGGCGTATGACTGGCTCTACGCCGTCTGGGACGACGGCACCCTCGTCGTTGACATGGACTACGGCGTGTGGACGTTCGGTCTCGACGGCCGCTACACAACCGGCAGCGCCGAGCTGGACGGCTACATCGCCGACGCCCTCGAAACGTCCGGCGCGAACGGACTTACCGGCGACGACGCCCTCGCGGCGGCGTATCTCTACATAAAATACAACTTCGAGTATATCGTCCAGCCGGAGGATATGGACGTGCTCGACCCCGGCGTCGTCGGCTGGGAGTACGAGCGGGCGCTGCGCTTTTTCCGAAACGGCGGCGGCACCTGCTACGGCTACGCGGCGGCGTTCGGCCTCATGGCGCGGGCGCTGGGCGAGACGGCGTACATCATCTCCGCCGAGGTCAACCAGTACTACGGCGCGCACAGCGTCGTGATCCTCCACAAGGACGGCAAGGATCTCATCTACGACGTGGAGCTGGAGGCGACCCGGCAGGAGCGCCACGCCGACCTCGAGCTGTTCGGCATCGAAAACCACGCGATCTACCACTACTGGTACGAGCCGGACTGGGACATGGCATGACGGCGCTGTACATCCTCGACCGGGACGGCCTTGCGCCGCCCGACGGCGCGGCAAAGCTTCTGCCCGCGTGGCGGCGCGAACGCCATGACCGTCTCCGCCGCGAGACGGCGCGGCGGGAATCGCTCTGCGCCGGGCTTCTGTGGCGGTACGCCATGACAGAAAGCGGTATCTCCCCGGACGAGCCCGTCGTCACGCTCCCGGCGGGACGGCCCGTGTTCGCCGGCCGGGACGACGTGTTCTTCAGCCTCTCGCACTCGGGGCGGTATATCCTCTGCGCCGTGGGCGCGTCGCCGCTCGGCGCGGACGTGCAGGAGCCGCGGGCATACCGCCCGTCGATCGAGCGCTTTCTGCATCCGGACGAGCGGGCGTACCTCGCGGCCGTGCCGCCGGACGAAAGGCTCGCGGCGTTCTACCGCGTATGGACGCGCAAGGAGGCGTGGGTCAAGGCCGTGAGCCGCGACAGCTTCCTCTCCATCGCGGAGCGGAGCGTTCTGGACGATCCCGTCATCCGGAACGGCCCCGACGCCCTGCGCTTT
>CAJOFW010000286.1 GCA_905234005.1 uncultured Oscillospiraceae bacterium | reverse complement strand
CGTTCTGATTCTTGTGGTACTGCTCGCGTTTCTGTCCATCGGCGTCATGCTGTTTGGGCTTCATCCATACGTCGTGCTGTCCGGCTCGATGGAGCCGGCGCTGCGCACAGGCTCGGTCGCCTACGTCCGGAGCATCGAACCCGAGGACGTCGAGGTCGGCGACATCATCACCTTCTCCATCGACAGCGACACCGTCGCGACCCACCGCGTGGTGGAGATCGTCGGCTCCGGCAGCTCGCTGAGCTTCCGCACGAAGGGCGACGCGAACAACGTCGAGGACAGCGCCCTCGTCCGCTCGTCGCAGCTTGTGGGCAAGGCGGTATTCTCGATCCCCGAGCTGGGCCGTCTGCTCGAGTACATCCACACCCCGAAGGGGCGCAACGTGGCGATCGTCGTCGGCGTGGTGCTCGTGCTGATCGTGGCGCTGCCGGACGCGCTGTTCCCCAAAAAGAAGCCCGGGCCGGAGACCCCGGCGGAGCCCGCCGCCGAGCCGGAACCCGAGCCGGAATCATCCCGTATTATTCTGCACTCCCCCGAGGAAACGGAGCCTTCCGCGGCGGCTCCGGACGAAGGGGATGCATGATAATAATCACCCAGCGCATACCCCAAGGCACAGCATAAACCCCGTCAGCCGGACGGCGTCCGGCCGACACGCGACTTTTGAGGAAAGGAGGACACAGTATGGCTGACAGCAGGAACGGCGGCGCGAAGGCGTCCTCCGGCGCGGTGATCAGCCGCAGGCTTCTGGCGCTGATCGTTGCGCTGGTGCTGGTATTCGGCGTGGCCGTGGGCGGCACGGTGGCGTGGCTCGTCGCAAGGAGCGACGCCATTGTGAACACGTTCACGTACGGCGACATCAACATCGACCTTGACGAGACGACCGGCGACGAGTACGAAATGATCCCCGGCCAGACCATCACGAAGGACCCGACGGTCACCGTGGAGGCGGACAGCGTCGAGAGCTGGCTGTTCGTGAAGCTTGAGAAGAGCGAAAACTTCGACGACTTCATGGAATATGCCATCGCCGAGGGCTGGACGGCCCTTCCGGACGTCGACGGCGTCTACTACCGCGAGACCGACCGAACCGACGAGGAGCAGACCTTTGCCGTTCTGGCGGACAACACCGTCACAGTCAAGGAGACGGTGACGAAGGCGATGCTCAACGCGCTGGATCAGACGGATCCCCCGTCGTATCCGACCCTGACAGTCACGGCCTACGCCGTGCAGAAGGCCGGCTTTGAAACCGCCGGGGACGCATGGCAGGTGGTGCTCGACTCCATGACCTCATGAGTCCACCCGTGAAAAACGAGCAAAATCTTTAGAAAGGAAAGTGAAATTGTGCAGCTTAGCAAACTCACACGCAAATCCTCGCTCGCGCTGATGAGTCTCGTGCTGGTGCTGGCTCTCGCGCTCAGCTTCACGGCGGCGTATCTCTGGAGCGTCAGCAACGACGGCACACCGATCACGAACACGTTCGACACGAACGACGTCGAGATCGACGTGGACGAGAGCACCGGCGATGAATACGAGATTCTCCCCGGCACGTCCGACCCGAAGGATCCGAGCGTGACGGTCACCGCGACGACGCCGACCTACGCCTACGTCGTCGTGACCGACAACACGCAGGACCTCGTCACCTGGAACCCCGCCGACGGCTGGGAACTGCTGGAATCGGAGACGGATGAGGAAACCGGCATCGTCACCTGCGTCTACTACCGCGAGGTCGAACCCGGGGTGGACGAGGATGGCAACAAGATCACCGAATTCACCTATTACTTCCTCGACGACAACGAGGTGCATTACGACTCCACGCTGACCGGCGCTGACATCAAGGCGGGTCGCGAGGCAGCCGAAGCGGCTGACGAGGAGAACGGCCTGTATCTGTCCTTCCTCGGCTACGCCATCCAGAAGACCCCGTTTGACGACCCCGCCAAGGCGTGGCTCGCCATCAAGGCGTCTGATGACGAAAGATTTACGGATGAAAGCATCCAGGTCGTTGATACGGATGTGAAGCTTCAGGCCGCGCTCATCAACGGCGGCGTGATCGTGCTGTCGGATGACATCGAGGTTTCCGGCCAGCTTTCCATCACCGGCGGCACCGTCGTGCTCGACCTGAACGGCCACAGCATCACGAACGCCGAGGGCTTCAACTCTGAGACGCTCAAAATCGACGGCGGCGACGTGCTGATCATCGGTGACGGCGCTATCGGCGATCCCGACGGCAGCTACACCGACAACGCAATTGCGCTTCAGCATGGCAAGCTGACCATCAACAGCGGCAGCTTCTACGGCAACGCTGGCGCG
>CAJOFW010000285.1 GCA_905234005.1 uncultured Oscillospiraceae bacterium | reverse complement strand
GCCGGCATGAACTTCACCATCGCCGGCGTCAATCTCGCCGCGATCCTCGCCGCGATCCTGTCCTGCTTCACGAAAAAGAGCAGGTGACGCCGCAGGAGCAAGCTGTAAAAGCGGCCCGTACAGACAGCCCGTAAAGGCGGCGTGCGGAAGCGGCCTGCAACAGCGACATACGGCTCCGCGCACAACGGCCGTCCGGGGCATTGCCCCGGACGGCTTTTTGAAGACGCCGACCGCGGCGGGAGCGGAAGGCCGGAATGAGCGAAAAGAACGGCAGGAGAGGAGAACGCAATGCGACCGATATCATTCTGCGACGGGTGGACATACCGTCGTCTTGAGGACGACGGCCCCGGCACGCCCGTAACCATCCCCCACGACGCCATGCTCCGCGAGCCGCGAACGGCCCTGTCCGCCGGCGGCGTGAACACCGGCTGGTACGAGGGGCACGATTATATCTATGAAAAACGCTTCGTGCCCGACGACGCCCTCGCCGGGCAGAGGCTGGTTCTCGAGTTCGAGGGCGTCTACCGGGACGCGGAGGTTTATGTAAACGGGGAGAAGCTGCTGTTTCGTCCATACGGGTACACCAACTTCTACGTCGACGTCTCCGACAGGCTCCGTTTCGGCGCGGAAAACACCGTCGCGGTCATCGCCCGGAACGCCGCGCAGCCGAACTCCCGCTGGTATTCCGGCGCGGGGCTGTACCGTCCGGTGCGGCTCTGGACTGCGCCGCCGGCGCACATCCGTTTGAACGGCCTGCGCGTACGCACCGTTTCGACGGAGCCGGCCGTGGTCGAGGTCGCCGTCACGACCGAGGGCGCGGGCCCGGTGGAGCTTCGGATTCTGGACGGCGAAAAGACCGTGGCCGCCGGGACGGTCTATTCAGACGGAGACGCGGACGGTAACGCAGACAGCGCCGCGATCCTGACGCTCACCATCCCGGACGCAAAGCTGTGGAGCACGCAATCGCCCAATCTCTACACGCTGAAGGCCGTGTTCGGCGAGGATGAGAGCGAGACCGCGTTCGGCGTCCGGAGTCTGTCGTGGGGTCCCGAGGGGCTTCTTATAAACGGTAAGCGGACGATCCTTCGCGGGGCCTGTATCCACCACGACAACGGCGTGCTCGGCGCGTGCTGCTTCGAGGAGGCCGAGCGGCGGAAGATCCGGCTTCTCAAGGAGAACGGCTACAACGCCATCCGTTCCGCCCACAACCCCTGCTCCAAGGCGCTGCTCCGCGCCTGCGACGAGCTGGGGATGCTGGTGATGGACGAGTACATCGACCACTGGTACATCCACAAGACCGAATACGACTACGTGACCCATTTTGACGAGTGGTGGCGACGCGATCTTCGCGAAATGGTCGAGAAGGATTATAACCACCCCTCCGTGATCATGTACTCGACCGGCAACGAGGTGTCGGAGACGGCGCAGCCCCGGGGCATCGCTCTCGCCGGGGAGATGACGGAGTTCCTGCACGCGCTCGATCCGACGCGGCCTGTGACCTGCGGCGTCAACATCTTCTTCAACTTCCTGTCCTCCGTCGGCTTCGGCGTGTACAGCGACGAAAAGGCGAAGAAGGAGGCGGAGAAGGCCGCAAAGAAAACCGCCCGATCCAAAAGCGCCTCCGATACGCCCCAAAAGAAAAAGGCGGTCGGCAGCGAGTTCTTCAACAATCTGGCCGGTCTGTTCGGCAGCGAGTTCATGAAACGCGGAGCCACGCTGCCCGCCTGCGACCGGCGGACACGGGACGCGTTCGCGAACATGGATGTCGCGGGCTACAACTACGGCATCTACCGCTATGAACACGACCTGCGAAAATACCCGGAACGCCTGATCGTGGGCAGCGAGACGTTCTGCTCCGACGCGTACCGGTTCTACGAGCTGGCCAGGCGTGAGCCGAGGCTGCTCGGCGATTTCGTCTGGGCCGGCATGGACTATCTCGGCGAGCTGGGCATTGGGGCGTGGGAGTACGCCGATTACGCGCCCGAATTCGGCCACGGCGTCGGGTGGATCGCCGCCGGCTCCGGCCGCATCGACCTCATCGGCAGCGTGTCGGGCGAGGCGTACTATACCCGCGTCGCGCTCGAACAGGCCCCCGGCCCGTACATCGCCGTCTGCCCGGTGAACCACACGGGCGACAGGCACTCCCCCTCGGCGTGGCGGATGTCGAACGCCATCCCGCGGTAAACCGGCGGACGTGGAGGTCTACGCCCGCTGCGCCGAGGCGGAGCTGCTCCTAAACGGCGTGAGCGCAGGCAGAAAAAGGATGAAAAACGACTGTGTCACCCGGTTCCGCTGCGCCTACGAGGACGGCACGATCACGGCGGTCGCATACGACGAGGCCGGCCGTGAGATCGGCCGAAGCTCCCTGCGGACAGCCGAACCGGCCACGGTTCTGCGGGCGACGCCCGAGAACGATACAGCCGCCCCCGGCGGGCTGAGCTTCATCCGCCTGCGGTACACCGACGAAAACGGCGTCGTCAAGCCGCTGGAACGCGGCGTTCTGCGCGTGACCGTCGACGGCGGCGAGCTTCTGGGACTCGGCAGTGCCTGTCCGTACAACGAGCGGGGGTATCTGGGGACGGAGACGGACACCTATTTCGGCGAGGCGCTGGCCGTCGTCCGGGCCGGGAGCGGGGATCGGTTCACCCTGACCGTGACGGACGGTCAATATACCGACAACGCAACCGTTGCCATACGGGAAAAGCCCGGTACATTCGTACATAAGGGGGATTGACCATGTCCATCACAAGCAGCTCGCTGCGTCTCGCCTTCCGGCG
>CAJOFW010000284.1 GCA_905234005.1 uncultured Oscillospiraceae bacterium | reverse complement strand
TGTACGTGCGTGTGATCTCCTACAACGCCCCGATCTACTTTGAGGGGACGTTTGTCGGCGTCATCGGCATCGAGATCGACTGCAGAACCATGCAGCAGGAGGTCGACCATATCACGCTCTACGAAAACGGCTACGCGTTCGTGAACGACGCGGACGGTCGCATCATCTACCACCCCCGTATGGACGTGACGGCGATGGAGACGCAGCCCACGGTGCCGGACGGTCTTCTGAGCAAGAGCACCTTCATCCACTATACCTTCGACGGCGTGGAGAAGCAGGCGGTCTGGCTCACGCTGGTGAACGGCATGCGTCTGAACGTCACGGTTCCGGTAGCGGAGATCAACGGCGAGTGGCACAGGTGGGTCAACGAGATCATCATCGTCTCGATCGTTCTGCTTGTGGTATTCATCATCGTGACCCTGCGCTTCACCGGGCGCATCACAAAGCCCCTGCGGGAGCTGACCGCGATAGCCGGGCAGGTGAACGAGGGCGACTACGACTGCCGGCTCGATTACAATGGAAAGGACGAGGTGGGCGTCCTCACGAAGGCGATCAACAGTCTGATCGCCCATCTGAAAACCTACATCGGCGGCCTCAACGACCTCGCCTACGCCGACGCGCTGACGTCGGTGCGCAACAAGGGCGCGTTTGTGATCTATCTGCAAAACCTCGACACGGAGATTCGGGAGGCGGCCGGGAAGCCGGCGTTTGCCATCCTCATCTTCGACTGCAACAACCTCAAGATGATCAACGACCGGTACGGACACGACAAGGGCGACGTCTACCTCAAGTCGACGTGCCGTCTGATCTGCGACGTGTACGATCACAGCCCTGTGTTCCGGATCGGCGGCGACGAGTTCGCCGTGGTGCTGCAAAACAGCGACTACGACAACCGCGAGGCGCTGCTCAAGCAGTTTGACGAGGCCGGCGCCGCCATGCGCTCGCAGAACGACGCGTTCTGGGAGCAGGTGGACGTGGCCAGAGGCATGGCCGTCTACGACCCGGACGGGGACGAGACGACAAACGACGTCCTCCGCCGCGCCGACCGGCTGATGTACGAAAACAAGTGGCTCACCAAGGAGCGGCGCAAAAAAGCGGCTGGCTGATACTTTTTCCTGAAAGAAAAAGTATCCAAAAGGCAGCTTTGTATCCGCTTCGAAAAGGCGGCGTTTCCGAGGCTTTGCGCCCGGTAACGATACAAAGCTTTTTATCGGGAAACGGTATGACATCGCCGCCCGGCAGATATATGAATACCGGCAAAAAAACAGACGCTGCGTCCGTGCAGCGTCTCTCACTATCTGTGCCTTCGCGTTTGCGGGCAAAAAAAGAAGCAGCTCCCGGCCCATCGTCGCTCATTCCCGGCCGGGAGCTACTTCTTTGAATTCTTAATATCTAACATCCTGGTTACCTCTCTTTCTGTAGGATGCGATCGGCCTCTCCTGCCGATCTGTTGTTCTTTCATCCTGTGACTGTATCATACACCATCGGCAAATGATTGTCAATAGTTGGTTTCCACAAAAAAATATGCCCGATTTTGTGCGTCACGCCGTTTTGTCCGGTACGGCCGCGCCGCTTTGTCCGGCGCGGTCAATCCTCCCGGAAATCGCAGTGGGGGTGGATACGCACCCGAAAATCCGCCGGCCCGTCCCGGTCGGCGTCCGGGTACACGGGCAGCGCCAGCGCCTCGAGAAGACCCCGCCAGCGCCGGGTGCGGTTGTGCTTCGCGACGGTCTGCCAGCAGGGCGTATCGGGTGTGCGTCCGGCGTTGAACGCGGCGGCGCTGCGCGGACGCAGGCGGAGATAGTCGTCGGTGAACGCCCGGTTGATCGCCGCCGTATCCGACGCTGCTTCCGTCCCGGTGTCCGTCTCTGCGTGCGGTGACCTGCACGGCTGTGGACGGGGATAATTCTCGTCCAGCCACCGGCGCAGCGGCATGCCATATCGCCGCTCGACGACCGTGTGCGGGGGCAGACCGCGGCGCTTGAAATCCGTCACCGTCGGGACGCGTCCGTGATCGAGGATGAACTGCTCGACGGCGTCCCGGATCGCGGCGTCCGACCAGCGGGTGAGCGGCAGCTCGTCCGATAAGACGCGCAGAATATCGACGACCTCACCGTTCTGTCCGGCTTCGGCAAGCGCCTGAGCAGCGAGGGACAGCGCCTGTTTGCGTGTCATGGTGAAAGCCTCTCCTTCCCGGTTTTCGCCATCCGATGGTCGTCGGAACGCCGTAGGTGGAAAAACGGACGCTCTGGCTGATGTCGAAATTGTCTATCGCCTTGATGAGGCCGATGCAGCCCACCTGGAACAGGTCGTCCA
>CAJOFW010000283.1 GCA_905234005.1 uncultured Oscillospiraceae bacterium | reverse complement strand
AGGATATGCCCGACGCGGATGTGTGCGACGCGGTGGAGTACGAGATGGCGGACGGCACGAAGAAGCCCGGCACCTATTTCTTCCACTACAACAATAACCAGAAGCCCGGTCCCCGGGAGGAGGCCAAGGCCCGCGCTTTCATCTCCGACATCATCGAGGACTATTTCATGACCTACGACGGCGAGCCGTTCCCGGCCTTCTCTCAGGTCATATCCATCAGCTGAAAGAAAGGAAGTTTTATCGCCCCGTCGCGCAGACGGGGCGATAAACCAAAGGATCGATATGATACGTTATCCCAAGCTCTTTGAACCTATCGTCCTGCCGAATGGCGTAACGATCAAAAACCGCATGGAATCCACACCCAGCGGCCTGCATTTTCTACAGGGGCCGGAGCCCTATCCCAACGAGCCGGTGATCGAGCATTATGTAAACCGCGCCAAATCCGGCGCGGGCATCGTCGTCGTCACGGGCTGCAGCACGGGAAGTCATCCCAATCCCGGCCATGACCAGAACTGGGACATGTCCGACGGGCACAACCAGCACTATGTGGCGCAGCTTGTGGAGGGCATCCACGCCTACGGCGCGAAGGCGCTGCATCGGGGCCTGGACATCAACGAGTTTCTCATGGCCGCCGACGCCTTCGACAGCGGCGAGAACGGAAATGCCTTCCTCGGCAATAACTATGACGTCAGCACCGGGATCGCCTCCGCCTATGTGGTGGGGGACGGCTCCGCGCCGCGCTATGACGGCGTGGAGTGCCCGAAGGAGCTCATGCTGGCATGCGCCGACAAGCTGGCGGATTTCTGCCTGTCCCTGAAGAAAAACTGCGGCTTCGACGGCATCTGGATCCACGGCGCGTACCGGCACCAGTTCATCGGCCGCTGCCTCTCGCCCCTCACGAACAAGCGTACGGACGAGTTTGGGGGAAGTCTCGAGAACATGGTCCGCTATCCGCGGCTTGTTTTCGAGAAGATCAAGGAAAAGTGCGGCAGGAGCTTCATCGTGGAGCTGAGCATCTCCGGCCATGACCCGGAGGGAATGGGCGGCAACACGCTGGCGGACACCTGCCGGATGGCGAAGCTGCTGGAGGGCTGCGTGGACATCCTCCAGGTCAAGGGCCCGCTGATCGACGAATCCCATCCCGTCCAGTTCCATGCGGAGACGCCGTGGCTGTACATGGCCGAGGCGGTGAAGCGCTCCGCGCCGAACATCGCGGTCATGACGGTGGGCGGGTGCTTCTATCCCGAAACGAATGAGAGCATCCTCGCCGAGGGCAAGGCGGACATGATCGGCATGGCCCGGACATGGATCTCGAATCCCGACTACTGCGACCGGCTCAAGGCGGGGCGGGAGGAGGACATCGTCCCCTGCATCCGCTGCAACAAGTGCCACCGCTCCAGCGACAGCGCCTCCTGGACGTCCGTGTGCTCGGTAAATCCCCTTATCGGTCTGGAGGGCAGGGTCGAGCACATGGTGAAGCCTGCCGGGGAGAAACAGAAGATCGCCGTCATCGGCGGCGGCCCCTCCGGGATGAAGGCGGCGATCGAGCTGTGCGACCGTGGCCATGACGTGACGATCTACGAGAAAAATGCCGAGTTGGGCGGCCTGCTGTGCATCATGAAGGACGTGTCCTTCAAGTGGCCGCTGACCCGCCTGAAGGAGTATCTGATCGCGCAGGTGGAAAAGCGTCCGATCCGCGTTTTCCTGAATACGGAGCCCGCCGTGGAAGCCCTGCAGAGCGAGGGCTATGACGCGGTATTCGCCGCAACCGGATCGGAATCCGTGATCCCGCCGATCCCCGGCGCAAGGGGGGCAAACGTCATGACCGCGGTGGACGCCTATACCCGTGTAAACGAGCTGGGCAGCGATATCGTCATCGTCGGCGGAGGCGAGATCGGCGTGGAGACGGGCATCTGGCTCGCCCGGATGGGCAAAACCGTCACCGTGCTAGGCCGCAACCCCAAACTGGCGGCGGACTCCACTCCGGTGCATTACTGGAAGATGTTCCGGGACGAGTGGGAGTCCTGCGAGACCCTGCGCACCGTCACGGGCGCTGCGGTCACAGGTATCACCGAGCGCGGCGTCACCTATACGGACGCGGAGGGCGTTGACCATTTCGTCCCCTGCGAAAATGTCCTTCTGGCCGTAGGCCTGCGCGGACGCATCGAGGACGCCCGGCGATACTATGAGGCCGCCAACCGCTTCGAGATGGTGGGCGACTGCATCGGCGGCGGCAGCATCCAGAAGTGTATGCGCAGCGCCTATATCACCGCGCATCAATACTGATCGAGATTTGGAAGGGAGTTTTTGAAATGCTGATTTCCA
>CAJOFW010000282.1:4117-4945 GCA_905234005.1 uncultured Oscillospiraceae bacterium | reverse complement strand
CCGCGCTCCGCTTCCTCCTGCCGCCCGATGGTAATTTCCTTCTTCACGCCGAAGGCTTCCTGCGCGTCCCCGAGCCATCTGCCGTACACCAGCTCCAAAAGCGGCCGGATGGGGAAGCTCTCAGCATCTCCCTGCAGCTCGTCCTTGCCCTTCCGCCGCCAGTTCCACACGACGTCCAGCCTGAACCATTTTTCCTCTCCCTCCACCGCCGCGAGCACCCACTGCTCCGCGTCCAGCTTCAAAAGGTCATTGATCTTCCCCACCTGCTTGCAGAGCGGCTGTAGCCAGTCGGCGGCGGCGTAGTGTTCTGACTGCGCGTATACGTCGATCTGCAGGACGTCCTCATCGCCGGGCGTGTGGAGCACCGCGCTGAGGCCCATCTCCGTGTTTTCCAGCCAGAACCCCTTGCGCCAGCGCCGGCCGGGCGAGAGGAAATTGTAGCAGTAGATCATCAGGCGGTGGATGACCGTCTCCGGGAGAAGCGCATACTTAAACTGTACGGATGCCTTCTGCGCGTATTTCTCCGGCGCGGGGTTCAGCCGGGAATTCGATTCGCAGAGCGTCGGCATGAACTCCTTCTCGTCCGAAACCTTATAGGAAATCGCGAACTTGCGCATGATATCGAGCACATAGCCGCATTCATCCTCTTCATAGCCTACGCCGGGCAGACAGGGAACGCCTTTTTGCTTCATTTCCTCCGATCCCTTTGGCTCAAGAATCTTCTCGATCTCCGTCCGGGTGACGATGCCGTCTTCGCTCCGATCCTTCTCCCAGATGAGCCTGTATACGGCGCTTGTGAGCCACAGGGGTTCCAGAATCTGGTAGTCC
>CAJOFW010000282.1:3089-3991 GCA_905234005.1 uncultured Oscillospiraceae bacterium | reverse complement strand
GTCTGTCCATGACATAGGTGCCGTCCTTCAGCGCGAGAAGCGCCTGCCGCACGTTCTCCCAGCTCTCGGGCAGGGTCATTTTGCAGCTCTCCAGCGCGAGCGCCCGCTCGATGATCGGCGTCTCCACCTCGCGTCGGAATGTCTCCTCCTCCGCGTCTCTGGCGTTGCAGAAGCGCACATCGGCCAGATTGGGAAACTCCGTTTGCAGACTTGTGACGTCCAGATCGAGATTGGTCAGGCCGCCGATCTTGTTCACGAGCAGCAGCACCGGGGCGTCGGGCGCGACGCTGCGCACGGTGCGCAGCCAGTGACGCGCCCGCTTCGTCTGGCCGTTCGACCGGGTGTCCACCATGATCACATAGCAGGTGCGCTCGGTGAGAAAGCAGCGGTGCATCTCGTGCATGATGTCCTGTCCGCCGAAGTCCCAGACGCGGACGGTGTACGTCTCCCCGTCCCGCACGGCGCGAAGCTCCTCGATCAGGATGCCGTGCGTCTCCTCCGTGGGATACTCGCCCTTTTTGCAGCCGTTCAGCAGCCGCTTCACGGTGTAGGTCTTCCCCACCTTGGCGTCGCCGAGCAGGATCACCTTCGCCTCCCGGATGGGGACGTGGACGGCATGGAAATAGTCCTCGATCAGCTTCCGCGACGCGGCGCGGCCGGGGGATTCGTCATTGGACTGGTCAAAGAGGCTGATAGGCTGTAGGGAAAGCGTGGTGCCTTCGATGCAAATACCCCGATATCCGTTTTCACGATACGCGTCGGAATCCGCAAGAAACGGAAGCCCCCATTTCAGAAGGCAACGCGGGAGCTTATCCAGCGCGTTGTACGACAGGTTCAGAGAGGTCAATCCAGTCAGATTACCTATGCTCTCCGGCAGGCTCGTCAAGCTGTTGTGGCTCAGG
>CAJOFW010000282.1:0-3055 GCA_905234005.1 uncultured Oscillospiraceae bacterium | reverse complement strand
CAGGTTTATAGTGGTCAAATCAGACAGGTTTCCTATGCCCTCCGGCAAGCTTGTCAGGTGGTTGCGGCTCAGATCTAGATGGGTCAGCCAAGTCAGGTACAATATGCTATCCGGAAAACTCGTCAAGCTGTTATCGCCCAAATTTACAGTAATCAGCTCGGTCAGATTCCGTATTCTCCCAGGCAAGGCTGTTAAATAATTGACATTAAGGTCTAATACGGTCAGCCCGGTAAGGTACCCGATGCTCTCCGGCAGGCTCGTCAAATAGTTGATTTTCAGGCTTAAGGAGGTAAGTCTGGTCAGATTTCCGATACTCTCCGGCAGATTTCTCAGATAGTTAATGCTCAAGTTCAAAGTTGTCAGCCCGGTCAGCCTCCCAATGCTCTGTGGCACGCTCGTCAGGTCGTTTCGGCTTAGGTTTAAGCTGGTCAGCCCGGTCAGGTTTCCGATGCTCTCCGGCAAGCTTGTCAGATGGTTGACGCTCAGGTCTAAGTAGGTCAGGGCAGTAAGGTATCCGATACTCTCTGGCAGACTCGTCAGGTTGTTGACGCTCAGGTCCAAGTAGGTCAGGGCAGCAAGGTATCCGATGCTCTCCGGCAGACTCTCTAATCTACTAAACGAAAAAACCAGCTTCTCAACGCTCCCCAGTTCCTCCTTCTCCTGCTCAGTAGGCTCATAGCCCTCGTCCATTCGCTGCAGCAGAAGCATCAGTATCCCAAAATCCGTCATTTGTGCTTTTCCCTCCCTTCCGCCTCATTATACGCGATTTCGACGCTTTATACAAGCGCCAAATCGCGGCGATATGTCCGGTTTAGACCGCCTGTTAATTTTTGGAAAAGGGACGAAAAAAACGCCGGGGCTTTCGCCCCGGCGTTTTGGGTTGGGTGGGTGGATTATCGCATAATCAGATCGTGCCGGTGATCACCAGCGCGGCGACGCCGGGGGTGGCGGTCCAGACGCCGTCCTCGTCCTGCGCGAACGTCGCGGCGGGGACGGTGACGCGGCCCGCGACCGTCGCGAATTCGCCGGTATCCGGGTCGTAGGTGTAATCGACGCCCTCGGTGAGCGCCGCGCCGTCGAGGGTGACGGCGATGTCCTGCAGGGCGGGGTCGAACGTGTCGGTGATGACGATCGCGTCGTCCTCCGCCGCGTCGGCGGCGCCGCTGTTCTGCACCGTGATCGTGTAGGCGACGGTGCCGCAGCTCGTGACCTCGGCGGGGCTGACGGCCTTGATGATCGCAAGCTCCGCGCCGCCCTCCATCGTGATCGTCTCGCACGCGGTCACGTCGCTGCACGCGGAGACGGTCGCCGTGTTCGTGATCTCCGCTCCCTCGCCGAGCGGCGCGTACTCGGTGACGGTCGCGGCGTAGAGCAGCAGCACGTTCGAGCCGGCCGGGATGTCAAGCCCGCTGATGACCAGCGGCGGCCCGGCCTCCACCGCGGGCGCGGTCTGCAGCACGCCGGCGATGAAATAGCGGACGCTGTCCTCGACGTAGGCGAGGGGATAGAGCGTCTCGCCGTCGAATTCGTAGCCGCCGAGGTCGTCGGTGACCTCGATGCCGGCAAGATCGGTCTCGCCGCCGTTGACGATGCTGAGCGCGTAGACGATCGTATCGCCGGGGGCGTAGGTGTCGGACACCGCGACCTTGTCGACGGTCAGCGCCGAGACAAGCTCGCCGGCGGTGATATTGGAGCGTGTGACCCCGCCGCTGTAGGACAGGGTGGCCTGGTTATAAAACGCAGCTATGATGAAAACCTCCCGGGGTTTGGCGCATTTTATACGCCGTTTGTGGTTGTGTGGCGGGTTCTCCCCGCACGCCATACTATGCCCCGGGCCGGAAAGCGGTGAACCCCCGCGCGGCGCCGCCGCACGGGGGTTCGGGGGATAAGCCCGTATGAGGTTGTCATATCCGCCGGGTCAGCGCGGTATCCGGCAGTGATTTTCGCGTAATTTTATCGGAATATACGGCGTATTTTCCGTCACACATCCGAAAACAGCGGGGTGGGATATGTGCCGTTACCGTGCAGGGCGGCAAGCTCGCGGCGCACCTCGGGGAGATCCTCGCGGTAGGTCATGCCGAACCAGCGGTCGTTCGTGGGCAGCACGTCCACGGCGCAGCGGCCGTCGGCGAGAAGGCCGTCCACGATCGTGGGCAGCAGGTACTCGTCCTTGAGCGGGTCGGTCATGGCGGCGCGGAATTTCGGAAAGCCCGTCTCCAGCTCGCCGACGAATTCGGGCGTAAACATCCACATATTCATCGACACGAGCGATTCGATATCGAGGGGCCGCAGGCCGTCCGCCGTCTGCGCGGCAGCGCCGTCGGGGGTTTTGACGATGTTCTTCGTCTCGTCGATGCCGGTGAGGCGGCCGTCCACGGTCGCGCATATGCCGCGTGTCACGCCGCCCACGTCGGACAGCGTGTTCTTGAGGATGAAGCCGATCATGCCGTAGCGGTACGACGCGCCGCGCACGCTCTGCAGGAAATCGTACGCCCGGACAAACGCCTCGCGGCCGTAGTAGTCGTCGGCGTTGATGACCGCGAACGGCTCCGCGAGCACGCTTTTGCAGGCGAGCACGGCCTGTCCGGTGCCCCAGGGCTTCGACCGCCCCGCCGGGGCGTCGACCAGCTCCTGAAAGACGTATTCCCACCGGACGCCGCGGGCGCGGAAGATCTCCTCCATGCGGCGGCCCATGACCTCGTGGAAGTCGTCGAATATGTCGCGGCGCAGGATGAAGACGATCTTGTTGAAGCCCGCGGCCAGCGCGTCGTGGATGGAATAGTCGATGATGACCTCGCCGCCGGGGCCGACGGCCTCGAGCTGCTTCACGCCGCCGTACCGGGAGCCGAGCCCGGCGGCGAGGATCACAAGGGCGGTATCGCCCTGCGTGGGATTGGTATGTTCCATAACGGGGTTCTCCTGTCGGTCTGGTTCAATAGCTGACGCGATTGTACCATTTTCCGGCGGGAATTGCAATCCCCTTTCCCGGCGCGGCCGCCGGACGTGCGGGCGGGGCTGTATCAGATGTATTTCATCAGATCGTTGAACCGATACA
>CAJOFW010000281.1 GCA_905234005.1 uncultured Oscillospiraceae bacterium | reverse complement strand
GCGATATGCGTCTGCCCACGATGGCCGCACGTCTCAACCTCAAGAAGTCGCCGGGCCTTTCGAATCTTCTCGTGGGACTCAACTCCGTCAGCGAGGCCGTGCAGAAGTACACCGTCCCCCTCGACGACGGCGACGTCATCTCCGTGAACGTCCTCGTCTCCGGCGAGATTCCGCCGAACCCCTCCGAGCTTCTCGGCTCGGAGCGTATGCAGACGCTGCTCAGCGTTCTGCGTGAGCGCTACGACTACATTATCCTCGACCTGCCCCCGGTCACGGCGGTGACGGACGCCCTCGTCGCGTCCCGCATCGTAGACGGCATGGTCATTGTCGTCCGCAGCGGCAATGCCGTTCGCGGCGCGCTCGCGGAGACCATCCGCCAGCTCCGTCTCGTCAACACCCGCATCCTCGGCTTCGCCTTCAACGGCGCGACCGAGTCCGGCTCCGCCTACTACAAGGGCAAGAACTACTACAAGAAAAACTACTACAAGAACTACTACCAATGATCGACTTTCACAGCCACATCCTGCCCGGCATTGACGACGGCAGCGACAGCCCGGAGACATCCCTCGAGATGCTCGTCCGCGAACGGGAGCAGGGCGTGGAGCTTGTGTGTCTGACGCCGCATTTTTACGCCGACTACACAACGCCCGAACGCTTCTTTCGCCACCGCGCCGGCGCGTTCGACGCGCTGCGCAGGGCGATGGACGAAAGCGGCGAGGCGTTTCCCCCGCTCCGTCTCGGCGCGGAGGTGCGCTTCTTCGACGGCATCAGCAACGCGAGCATTCTCGACGAGCTGTGTCTGGAGGGAACAAACCTCCTTCTGCTCGAAATGCCGTTCGCGAGCTGGTCGGATCGCATGGTGTCCGAGGTGGACGAGCTGTGCCGCCGGGGTCTGCAGCCCGTCGCGGCGCACATCGAGCGCTACTTCGGCCTCGCGTCCAAGAAGACGATGCGTCGTTTTCTCTCGCTTGACATCCTCGTGCAGTCGAACGCAGAGTTCTTTCTCTCCCGCCGTACGTCGCGCAAGGCGCTGCGGATGCTGCGGGACGGGCAGATCCACTTCCTCGGCTCCGACGCGCACAACCTCACAAGCCGCGCCCCCAATCTCGGCGGCGCGTGGTCGCTGGTTTCAAAGCAGCTCGGCGCGGGAGCCATCGAACGGCTCGAGGATTACGAATCCCTCGTCGTCGCCGAAAGCGAGGCGTTCACATGAAAAAAACCGTCTGGATCCTGCTCGGCGTTCTGTTTCTCGGCGTCGCGGCCTTCTTCGGATGGAAGGCGCTGTTCAGCGTCTATACCCCCCGCGCCGCGCAGTCGGAGAGCTACGCGCCGGAGACGGTCGAATCCGAACCGTTCGAGCCGGCATCCGCGCCCGAACCGGACAATCCGTCCGAACCGGAGGATGCGGCCGAACCGTCCGATGACGCCGCCGGGGAGGCCCCCGAGGCCGTGACCGACGCCATGCTGCCGGACGCGTCCGCCGGGAACGAGACCGCCGCCGTCGATTTCGACGCCCTGCGGGCGGTGAACCCCGATATCTACGCCTGGCTCGTCATTCCGAACAGCGACATCAGCTACCCCGTCGTGCAGAGCGGAACCGACGACGCGTACTACCTCACCCACAACAGCGACGGCGCGTACTCCGCGAACGGCGCGATCTTCTCCGAGCATCTCTACAACACGACGACGTTCGCCGACCCCGTGACCATCCTCTACGGCCACCACATGACGAGCGGCGCGATGTTCGGCAATCTCCAGCAGCTCTATTCCGACGCGGCGTTCTTTGAAGAGAACCCCGTCATCACCATATACACGCCCTACGGCGTGCTGGAATACGGCGTATTCGCCGCCGTGCCCTACTCGAGCGTGCACATTCTGCGCGACTTCGATTTCACGGACGAGGACAGCTTCACCGGCTTTTTTGACGGCGTGTTCAACGTCCGCAGCCTGAGCGCGCAGTTCCGCGAGGAATACGCGCCCGTCTACGGCGACAACGTCCTCATCCTGTCGACATGTCTCGTCGGCAACAACACCAATCGCTTCCTGGTCATGGGCGTTCTGCTCAGCGACCGATAATCATAGAGGCGAAATATTCGAGGAAAGGAGGTCATTCCGATGAAAAAGTTCCTCTCCATCGTAATCATTCTGGCTCTGGTGCTTGCGTTTGCGGTTCCCGCGTTCGCAGCGGCGGCTGACCCCAGTCCTGTTGCGCCCAGCGGCGGCGGAACGCCGGGTGGCAACGCGCCCGCCGGCAACGGCGGCGGCGATGACCGCAACGACGCACACGGCGATGACAACGCCCTTCGCCGTCCGCTTTTGGCGGCTCACATACGGTTCGTTTGACATGGCGACCTCCT
>CAJOFW010000280.1 GCA_905234005.1 uncultured Oscillospiraceae bacterium | reverse complement strand
TTGCCGCTGATGGTCAGCTCGCCGGTTTCCGTGTCCAGCGTCCACGTCACATTCTCGCCGCAGGTGCCGGAATACGTCTCGCCGTCGGTAACCGGGGCTTCGGCGTCCTCGGCGGGGGCTTCGGTGACGTCGGCGATTGTCTCGCCTCCGACGTCCGTCACGTCCTCCGCGGCCAGCGCCGACAGCGGCAGCAGGCTGACGCAAAGCACGAGCGCCAGCAGCAGGGACAACAGCTTTTGCGTTTTTTTCAACCTTTTCTCCTCCTGAAAATAAAAGTGCGCAAGCCGAAGCCTGCGCACGAAAAACGCAGAGCTCCGTTTGCTGCGACACAAATGGAACAACTCGCATGGATGTGCGTTGTTGAGCCTGCGTTTTTGCCAAATGGCAAGAACGCACACTCCATGCAAAGAATATTCAATTTGTGTCGCAAAAGGATTATACCATATCGTCAGAAAAATGGCAACCGTTTTTCGCGTGAACCCCAAAGGACGCACATAAAAGCCGGCGCACAGCATTTGTGCGCCTTCCAAAAAATGCCGCCCCTTCCCGTGTGGGGGAGGGGCGGCGCACTGTATGTGGGAGGGTTTTTCAGTTGACCGAGGCGTCGGCGGACGCCAGCGGGGCGACGGTCAGGGTGCCGTCGGCGTTTTCGGTGATGACGCCGTTCACGACGCAGCCGTCGTTGATGATGAGGTCGGCGACGCGGGAGGTCTCGGTGACGTTCCAGACGGCGCCCTCGGCGAGGGTGAGCTGGACGCCCCAGACCGTCTCATAGCCGTCGGGGTTCAGGATGTAGCTGCCGTCGCAGTATTCGGCGCAGTAGGCGTTCCAGTCCTCGCAGGTGTTCGAGTGGATCGCGCCGGTCAGCGTCGTGTTCGAGAGCGTGAGCTGCAGCTTGCGCTGGTAGTCGTCGTGGATGATGTCGCCGGTCACGTCCATGTCCGTGAACACGATCGTGCTGCCCGGGGCCTCGTCGCCGTCGGCGATGTCGTTGACGTTCGAGTCGGAGTTGATCATCGTGTGGATGAGGACGCCGCGCCAGCTTTCCATTTCGACGCCGATCAGGCGGATGTTCGCCTGCGCGGACTTCGTCACGATGCACGCGCCGGCATAGCGCTGATTGTACCCGGCGAGGCTGTCAAAGCCGCCGGAGATCAGGCTCTCGTCGGTGATCATGGAGCCGCCCTCCATGTACAGCGTGGCCGTGGTCGTGCTGCGGCCGCCGCTGTGGCCCTGATCGGGCATGTGGAACTGCACCGCCGTCTGGCCGCCGCTGATGAGGCTCTCGACCGGCTCGCCGGACGCGGCGGACGCGTCGAGGTTGTCCGTCCACGAGAGGTCGCGGATGTTCGTGGTCTTGTCCATGATCGCCCGCAGCTCGGTCGTATTCAGGGCGCAGTCGTCGCTGACGGCGTAGATCTCGCCGTTGTTCGAGGCGACGATGCCGTCGGAGCTGCCGATCAGGGTGCTGCCGTACAGGAAGACGTGGCAGCTTGTATCGGCGTAAGCGCCGTAGCCGCCCTGGCTCAGGCCGAGGCTGCGCCACGCGATGAAGTCGAGTCCCTGACGGGCGGAGTCGGTGCTCCACGCGCCCCAGGTGTGGGACACGATGGCGGAGTTGTAGAGGTAGGTGATGCTCTTGCCCTGCGGCTGGACGCCGCGTGCGCGGCCGCCGGAGCTGCCGATCGCGATCTCGCCGTCGATGCCGTCCGCGCCGGTCGTCTCAAGCAGGGAGTTCGACACGATGACAACGGGCGTCTCGGAGCCCTGCTTGCCGCCCATCATGCCGGGGCCGGCGACGGTCGTGCCGCCGGACACGTCGGAGTAGAACGCGCTGCGGGCCGCGCCGGCGGCGAGCAGCAGCGTGCCCTCGACGGTGAGGTTCGTCCAGCCCTTCGCGGACATGACCGGGCTGCACGAGTCGGCGTTCTGATCGTCGCCGAGCAGGATGGCGGAGTCGAACGCCGTCACGCCGACGCCGCGGAGGAAGTCCGCCGCTGTCCCGGCCACGGCGTAGTCGTCGATCGAGATGTTCGCCGCGTCGCCGCCGACGGTGAAGCTCACCTCGTTTTCGGTCGGCTCGGAGTACAGCAGCGCCGCGTCGGAGCTGTCGGACGCGTACACGAAGCCGGTCAGGGCGTCGGCGGTGCGTTCGCCGCCGGCAAAGAACGTGAGGTCATACCCCTCGGTCTGCTCCTCGTCCGCTATCTCGCCCTCGTCTCCGAAGACGATCAGGGCCCTGGGGCCGGTCTCCTCCGCCGCCTCGGCGGAAGCGTCGGCGGACGCCTCGTCGGACGCGAGGGCGCACACGCCGAGGCTCACGACCATGGCGAGCGCCAGCAGGATGGACAGGATTCTCTTCATGTGTGTTTCTCCTTTCGTGCTC
>CAJOFW010000279.1 GCA_905234005.1 uncultured Oscillospiraceae bacterium | reverse complement strand
GACATATCGCCGGATGCACAGAATCCGGCTGCGGCGGACATATCGCCGGATACGGCGCAATCGGCGGATATCCCGCTCGACGCCGTACAGACGCAAATACTGCGGCTTCTGCTTCGCGGTGAATCGCCGCGTATACTGCTGCGTGAAAACCACCTTCTGCCGTCGATCGCCGCCGACGCGATCAACGACGCGCTGTATGACACGCTGGGGGACATCGCCGTATCATGCGATAACGACGAGCTGTCCCTTGTGGAGGACTATACGGAGGACATCGCGCAGCTTCTGGGAGGAACATGGCCATGACGGACAACAAAAGGGTGCCGAAGCGGATATCGCAGGCGGTCATCAACTCGCTCAAGGGCGGCGTGGTGCCCCGGATCGGTCTGCCGTACATCGCGGTCGGGCGCAGGAGTGAGATCGAGGCGCTGCTGCGTGACGTGGACGTCATCGCGGAGGGCGGCGCGTCGTTCCGCTTCATCGTCGGGCGCTACGGCTCGGGCAAGAGCTTTCTTATACAGACCATCCGCGGCTACGTCATGGACCGGGGCTTCATCGTGGCGGACGCCGATCTGTCGCCGGAGCGCCGATTGCAGGGCACACGCGGACAGGGGCTTGCCACCTACCGGGAGCTGATCTCGAATCTGTCCACGAAAACAAAGCCCGAGGGCGGGGCGCTGACGCTGATTCTCGACCGCTGGATCAGCGCCGTGCAGACCGAGGCGGCGCAGGAGACCGGGCTGTCGCCCGACGATCCCGCCCTCGCCATCGCGGCGGAGAGGAAGATCTACGCGGTCACGTCCTCCATCAGCGAGCTTGTGCACGGCTTCGAGTTTGCAAAGCTCCTGACCGCCTACTACCACGCCGCCGTCGACGGCGACGACGAGACGAAGGCGAAGGTCGTCCGCTGGTTTCGCGGCGAATACACGCTCAAGCGTGAGGCGAAGGAGGCGCTCGGCGTCAATATCATCGTCACGGACGACGACTGGTACGACTACCTGAAGCTGTTCGCCGTCTTCTTCCGTCTCGCCGGCTACGCGGGCATGATGATCTTCATCGACGAGCTTGTGAACATCTACAAGATCCCGAACACCGTGACGCGGCAGTACAACTACGAAAAGCTCCTGACCATGTACAACGACACGCTGCAGGGCCGGGCGCGGTATCTCGGCATCGTCATGGGCGCGACGCCGCAGGCGCTCGAGGACAAACGGCGCGGCATATACAGCTACGAGGCGCTGCGCTCCCGGCTTGCCGAGGGCCGGTTCTCCCGGCCCGGCGCAAGGGATCTGCTCGCCCCGGTCATCCGTCTCGAGCCGCTGACGGCGGAGGAGATGCTGGTGCTGTGCGAAAAGCTCGCGGATATGCACGCGGGGCTGTACGGCTGCGGCCGGACGGTCACGACGGACGATCTCGCGGCATTCATCCAAATCGAATACGGCCGCATCGGCGCCGACCGGAACATTACCCCGCGTGAGGTCATCCGGGACTTCATCGAGCTGCTCGACCTTCTCTGCCAGAATCCCGGAATGGACATCGCGTCGCTGCTATCGTCGGATGAATTCGCCTACACGAAATCGGAGGCCGTCTCCGACGACGCGGAGCAGGGCTTCGCGGAGTTTGCGATATGAACGTATTTGACCGGTACGCCCCGTTTATACAGGACTACATCTACCGCTCCGGCTGGCAGAGCCTCCGCGCCGTACAGAACGCGGCGGGCGACGCGATCTTCGGCACGGACGAAAATGTCCTGCTGACCGCCTCCACCGCGTCGGGCAAGACCGAGGCGGCGTTCTTTCCGATATTGACGCTGCTCGACGAAAACCCGTCGTCCACGGTCGGCGTCCTCTACATCGCCCCGCTCAAGGCCCTCATCAACGACCAGTTCGGGCGGCTGAACGAGCTGTGCGCCGAACAGGACATACCCGTCACCCGCTGGCACGGCGACGCGGCGCAGTCGAGAAAGCGAAGGCTCCTCAAAAAGCCCGCCGGCATCCTGCAGATCACGCCGGAATCGCTCGAATCGCTTTTGATCAACAGGCACATGGAGATCCCGTCGCTGTTCGGCGACCTGCGCTTCATCGTGATCGACGAGATCCACTCGCTGCTGCGGGCGGACAGGGGTTTGCAGACGTTCTGCCTCATCGAACGGCTGTGCCGTCTCGCCGGGTGCCGTCCGCGGCGCATCGGACTGTCCGCGACGATCGGAAGCCCCGAGGCGGCCGGGCGGTTTCTCGCGGCGGGCAGCGATCGCGGCACGGTCATCCCCCGCTTCGACGGCGGCAAAGAGATCTGGCGGCTGTCCATGGAGCACTTCTACAACACCGCCCCGCAGGCCGACGAGGGGAAGGCCCCCGCCGCCGACACGCCGCCGCAGGAGCCGCCCACCGAC
>CAJOFW010000278.1 GCA_905234005.1 uncultured Oscillospiraceae bacterium | reverse complement strand
TTTTCACATGCCCGTCATCGCAGCTTACATGGTTCCCCACCCGCCGATGATCGTGCCCGAGGTGGGGCGCGGCTCGGAGGCGCAGATCGAGCTGACGGCCGCGGCGTATCGCGCCGTCGCGGCGGAGATCGCGGCGGCAAAGCCGGAGACGGTCATCGTGTCCAGCCCACACGCCGCGATGTACGCGGACCGCTTTCACATCTCCCCCGGCGGTCACGCCGAGGGCAGCTTTGCGCGGTTTCGCGCCCCGGGCGTGCGCTTCCGGGAGACATACGACACGGAGCTTGCCGACGCCATCGAACGCCTTGCCGACGCCGGGGGCTTCCCCGCCGGGACACGGGGCCGGCGGGGCGATGAGCTCGATCACGGCACGATGGTGCCGCTGTACTTCATCCGTCAGGCGTACACGGATTACAGGCTCGTCCGCGTCGGCCTGTCGGGTCTGCCGCTCGAGGAGCACTACCGGTTCGGGCAGCTCATTCAAAAGGCCGTGGACGAGACGGGCCGCCGCGTCGTATACATCGCAAGCGGCGACCTCTCCCACAGACTGCAGACCTACGGCCCCTACGGCTTTGCGCCCGAAGGCCCGGAGTACGACGAACGCGTGATGGACGTGTGCGGCAGGGCGGCGTTCGGCGAGCTGTTTGATTTCGGCGAATCGTTCCGTGAACGCGCCGCCGAGTGCGGCCACCGCTCGTTTGTCATCATGGCCGGCGTCCTCGACGGCATGGCCGTGGAAGCAAAGCGTCTTTCACACGAGGACGTGACCGGCGTGGGCTACGGCGTTGTCACGTTCCGTCCGACTGAACCCGACGACAGCCGCCGGTTCCTGTACGCCCGGGAGCGGGCGATCGCGGAGCGGCGAGACGGCTGCGACCCGTGGGTGCGTCTCGCGTGGCGGTCGGTGGAGCGCTATGTCCTTCACCGGCAAGCATTGAAAACGCCGGACGACCTGCCCGACGGTCTGCCCGATGAGCTGACGCAGACACGGGCGGGCGCGTTCGTATCCATCCACAGGCAGGGCCGTCTGCGCGGCTGCATCGGCACAATCGCGCCGACAAGGGACACTCTCGCGGCGGAGATCATCCAAAACGCCGTCAGCGCCGCCTCCCGTGACCCGCGGTTCGACCCCATCCGCCCCGACGAGCTTTCAGAGCTTACGATCAGCGTCGACGTGCTCGGCGCGCCGGAGGATATCGCGTCCGAGGCGGAGCTTGACGTGAAGCGATACGGCGTGATCGTGAGCCGTGGACATCGGCGAGGTCTTCTGCTGCCCGATCTCGACGGCGTGGACACCCCGGCGCAGCAGGTGGACATCGCCCGCCGCAAGGCCGGCATAGGCCCCCGTGAGCCGGTTGTCCTGCAGCGCTTCGAGGTCGTCCGGCATACCTGACTTGATTTGGAAGACAACGGAAGGAGGCGGCGGCATGGCACGATGCGGCGTGTGCTTTCATCGCTGCGACATCCCGGAGGGCAAATCCGGCCTGTGCGGCGCAAGGTCAAACCGGGGCGGCGTCATCGTCCCAATTAATTACGGTAAACTTACCGCCCTTGCGCTGGATCCGATCGAAAAAAAGCCGCTCAGGCGATTTCACCCGGGCGGCATGATTCTCTCGGCAGGCAGCTTCGGCTGCAATCTGCGCTGTCCGTTCTGCCAGAACCACGCCATATCGTGGTCGGCGGAGGCGTCGGCATGGGCGGACAACGCCCGGTTCGTATCGCCGGCAGAGCTTGTCGAAAACGCCCTTCGGGCGCGGCATAGCGGCAACATCGGCCTCGCCTTCACCTACAACGAGCCGCTGGTCGGCTGGGAATACGTCCGCGACGCGGCGAGGCTGTCGCACGAGGCGGGGCTTCTGAACGTGCTCGTCACAAACGGCACGGCGGCGCTGCCCGTCCTCGAGGCGACAGGGCCGTACATCGACGCGATGAACATCGACCTGAAGGGCTTCACCGACGAATATTATGTAAATAAGCTGGGCGGCAGCCTCGATATGACGAAGGCGTTCATCGCCCGGGCGGTACAGCTCTGCCACGTCGAGCTGACGACGCTGATCGTCCCCGGCGAGAACGACACCGAGGACGAAATGCGAAAGCTCACCGGCTGGGTCTCCGGCCTGAAGGACGCGTCCGGCCATGTCATCGGGCGCGGCGTCCCGCTGCACATATCCCGCTTCTTCCCCCGTTTTCGCATGACCGACCGCCCGGCGACGGACGTGGGCCTCGTCTACCGTCTCGCGGACGTGGCACGGGAGTGTCTTTCATACGTCTACACCGGCAACTGCTGACGAACCGTCCGATGCTTTTTCTTTTTGGAAAAAAGAATCACCCCGCCCGCTGGGCGATGTAGCGGCGGACGGCGCCGAGGCCGACCATCTTCACGGCCGCGTCGTC
>CAJOFW010000277.1 GCA_905234005.1 uncultured Oscillospiraceae bacterium | reverse complement strand
GGTGAAGCGGTCGGGGGTGATCTCCACGATCTGGTAATCCGCCATGTCGCCGGGGGAGGCGACGTAGATATTGTCGTAGGCGACGGTGGGAACCTCCTCGCCGGTCCACATATTGGGCACCATCTCGATGTGCTTGTTGAGGATGCCGTTCAGGTAGAAATCGCTCACGGTCTCGTTGACGTTCACGCCGGCGTCGATAAGGGCGTCCATCAGCTCCACCGCGTCGTCGTTTCCGCCGCGAAGATCGCCCGCGGCAAAGGGATACGGCGCGTAGGCGGCGAGGCCGAACAGCGCGACGTTCGCGCCCTCGGCGAGAGGCGGCGCGCCGTTGTCGTTCTTCATGACAACGGTGCCCTCCTCGCCCTCACGAATCGCGATATCCTTCACGGCGGCGGCCATCTCCTCGATGGTGGCGTAGTCGCTCTGGAAGCGGACGCCGTCCTCGTCTGTGACGGTGACATAGCTCGTCGTCCCGAGCACGCTGTCCAGAGCGGAGCGATAGCTCTCCACGATGCCCGAGCCTGCGATGGACAGCACGAGCAGACAGGCCATGACCGCCGCAAGGCCCCGCATAGCGGAGGCCGCTGTTTTCGTCTTTCCCATGGTTTCCATCCTTCCTTTCATAGTTTGATATACAAACCTCACGCGAGATCACCGCCCTTGCCCTCGACGCTGAAATACAGCGCCTCGCGCTCGCCGAGACCGGCGGGCAGCTCTCCCGTGAACGCCTTCTCCGTCGTACAGGTCTCCACCGGGATGCGGAGGATCGGCTCGCCGTGCTCGTCGGTGCGGACGGTCACCGCGCAGCCGCTGCCATAGCCCTGCAGGTGGATCGTGACGGTTTTTGTCTCGCGCAGGTCGAAATACTTGAAGCCTACGGTGCAGCCGGTGCAGAAGTTTGAGATGTACTGATCCGGCCCCTCCTCCCTGTCGCCGCCGCGCTGGGTCAGGAACGGGTTCGCGCCCTTCGGGTGCTTGATCATGGAGAGAAAACGCGTGCCGTTGCGGCCGTATACGTTGCAGGCGATGCAGGTCGGATAGCTGCCCCTGCCGGCGAGGGGCCCGTTGTTGAGTCCGCAGGAGGTCATCTCCGCCTGATAGAATTTCCCGTCCTCGAACCGGATCTCCTCGGCGCACGCCTGACGGGAGGACTGCTTGCGGTTGGAATGGCGGTGGTAGAAGATGTAGTAGCGCCCCTCGATCTCGATCAGGGAGCCGTGGGTGTTGCCGGTGCACATGCGGGCGTGCTTCACGTCCGGGACGCCGGGCAGGCCGATGTCGCCGCAGGATACGAGAACGCCGCCGTACTCGAAGCCGTGGTCGGGGTAGTCGGAGACCGCGTAGCAGAGGTTGTGGCTGTTCAGGGAGCTGTAGATGAAGTAATACCTCCCGTTGAACTTCCGCATGGAGCTTGCCTCGCCGAAGGGCTGCTCCTCGAACGCGGTGCCCTTCGCCTCGTCGCCGGTCAGAACGCCGATGTAACGCAGCTCGTCGCCGGAGATGACCGTGAGCATATCGGACGTGTCCAGCTCGAAGAACATCGGGCCTTTTTTCGTCGGCTGGGAGCCGTCGAGCAAAATCGGGTTGCCGCCGAAGGCAAAGCCGGTGTAGAGGTAGAGCCGCCCGTCCGTGTCCATCAGGCAGCCGGGGTCGAACTGGAACGGCTCGTTCCGCTTGCCGATCGGCGTGCCGTCCTGATACTTCACATAGCCGTAAAACTCATACTTCCCCGCCGGCTCGTCGCAGACCGCGACGGAGATCATCTTCGTGCCGCCCATGAAGTAGTAGAGGTAATACCGTCCGTCCGGGCCGACGACCATATCCGGCGCGGCGAGTCCGTTCGTCACACGCACCTTCGGCGCTGCGGGATCCTGCTCCCGCCGGTAGATGCAGCCGTGATACGTCCAGTTCCCGAGATCGTCCACCGGCGCCGACCAGCAGACATAGTCCCCGAGACAGAAGTTGATGCCGTTGAAGGTGTCGTGCGAGCCGTAGACGTACACGCGGCCGTCCACAATATGCGGCTCGGCGTCGGGCACGTATTCCCAGCTCGGCATATACGGGTTGAACGCTTGTCTTGTCTTCATGCGGTGTCCTCCTATCTAATTTTATCACAATAAAGTCACAATAATAACATACCACGCCACAGGCCGCCGTGGGGAGCAATTGTCGGGAACGAGCGTTTTTTTGACGTGAACGGTCATTCGTCCTCCGCGTCGAACACGGCGGCCGAACCGAAATTACCTGCCCGGGAGCAGATACTTCTCTATGATGTACGCCGGCGTGCAGCTCCACGCGTGGCAGCGGCTGTTGACGATGACGCCGCCGTAGGGGGAGCTTTGCGGCCCGAGAGGATCGAAGCACTCCCAGAACGTGTCCGCCCCGGCGTCGAGCATACCGCCCCAGTAGGCGCGAAGATGCCGTTCGGCCTCCTCACGCAGTCCGGCGCGCAGCAGTGCCATCACGCAGTAGTGGTGCATATACGGCGTCGTCATACGCGGCCCCGCCGCGTCCGGGCCGGTTCTTGCCATCGCCCGCACGGCCTGCGCCGGGGACGGGACGTCCGCCAGAACCATCCATACCTGTGTGGCAGCGGCTATCTGCCCGTTCGACACAAAGCAGCCCAAAGCCTCGTCCCAGAAGCGTTCCATCGCCCGCGCCCGCAGCAGCTCCCGGCGCTCGGCGAGGCTGTCCGCCTTTGCCGTGTCGCCCATCCGGCGGGCCAGCGCCCCGGCGTAGCCCAGGGCGTAGATCAGCACGGCGGCGGCGCAGCCGGATTTGTCGAGGTCGTCGCTCCAGTCGATAAACGTATCAGCGGCGGCGTGGGCGTCCGGCAGACCGTCATCGCCGCACCGGTTAAGGGCAAGGTCGATCTGCTCCATCGCGACGGGGTAGAGATCGCGCAGCGCCTCCTCGTCCGACGTATCGCGCAGATACTCCTCGAGCGCCACCGGAAACATCAAGGCGTAGTCGAAGAGATACGTGTCGTCGGCGGCGGGTTCCGGCCTCGTGAACAGGCAGGCGCTCACGCGGCCTTCCGGAAACCGCGTCCC
>CAJOFW010000276.1 GCA_905234005.1 uncultured Oscillospiraceae bacterium | reverse complement strand
GGCGACCACCGCGAGCACGGTCAGCGATTACACGAAGTACCACGTCACGTTCGTCGATACGATGGACAACGCGCTCTCGTCCAACGGCAACTATACGGTTTTCTATAACGGCACGGAGATCGGCACGCTGAACTCCGTATATACCACCGCGACCAGCACCACGGCGGTCGATGGCGTCACGATCACCGCCGCGCTTTACACCGGCGACGGGCTTGAAAATATCGACGGAGACGCCACCTTCGCGATCAAGGTCAGCTTCGAGGCGGCTGATGGCGGCAAGCTCCCCGCTGCGCTGAACTCCCAGACCGTCACGGTCGATTTCACCGCTGAGCTTACCGAGAACGCCGTCATCGGCAACGACGGCCAGAGCAACGAGGTCTATCTGAAGTACAGCAACAACCCCAACAGCACGGACGACTCCGAGGAGGGCGCGACGCCGGAGGATATCGTCACCGTGTTCACCTACGAGCTGAACGTGAACAAGGTCGACGGCAGCAACCGGCCCCTGGACGGCGCGGCGTTCACGCTGTACAAGCTGATCGCGGCGGAGGAGAACGGCACGACCACCTATGCGTGGAGCGAGGGAACTGTTCTGAGCCCCGTGGCTGTGTATGATACGGACGGCGAGACGATCCTCTCCTACACCGCCACATGGAGCGGCCTGGACGACGGCATCTACCGCCTGTCCGAGACCACGACGCCCGCCGGCTACAACACAGCGGACGATGTGACGTTCGCGGTCGTCGCGGTGCACGGCGAGAGCGCGGATGGGACTGAGCGCGAAATCACCTCGCTCGAAATCCACGCCGCGACCGTGACGGAGACAAACGGAGCGGTCACCGGCTATACGATCAGCGACACGCTGCTCTCCGGTGAGAGCGCCACCGCCTCCTTCACCGCCGACGCCGACAGCGGCGTCATCGACACCACCGTCGTCAACAACCAGGGCGTGACGCTGCCCCGTACCGGCGGCGTGGGCACGACGATCTTCTACATCGTCGGCGCGGTGCTGGTGATCGGCGCGGGCGTTGTCCTCGTGGCGAAAAAGCGCATGGGCTCGGCGGAATGATCCGCGGGAGCACCGAAAAGGGCACGCGCATCAACGCGTACATCATGAAATGAATCGTAATCCGCCTCCCCCGCAAGGGGGAGGCGGAGCGGAGAGTACGGCATGACAGCCGCGGGGAGAGACCAATGAAGAGCAGGGCGTTCACAATCGTGTTCATCGTGATATTCGTCATTGGCCTGTCCCTGCTGCTGTATCCGACGGTATCGGACTGGTGGAACAGCTTTCACCAGTCGCGCAACATCGCCGCCTACGTCGAGGCCGTCGCGAATCTGAGCACCGAGGCGTATGACGAGCTGTTCGAGGCGGCGGAGGCGTACAACGCCCGCCTTGCCGCCGACAGCGGACGCTGGACGATGACCGAGGAGGAGCTTGAAGAGTACAACTCTCTTCTCCGCGTCGGCGACACCGGCGTCATGGGCTACATCCAGATCGCGAAGATCAACGTGACGCTGCCCATCTACCACGGCACCGACGAGGCCGTGCTGCAGATCGCCATCGGCCATGTGGAGGGCTCCAGCCTGCCCGTCGGCGGCGAGGGGACGCACTGCGTGCTGTCCGGCCACCGGGGCCTGCCCTCGGCGAAGCTGTTCACGGACATATCCGAGCTGGAGGCCGGCGACACGTTCGTGCTGCAGATCCTCGACCGGACGCTGACGTACGAGGTCGATCAGATCCGCGTCGTCCTGCCCGAGGAGATGGACAGCCTCACGATCACCGACGACGGCGACTACTGCACGCTCGTCACCTGCACGCCCTACGGCGTGAACACCCACCGCCTGCTCGTGCGCGGCCACCGCGTCGAAAACGAGCGCCCCGGCGTGAACGTCACGGCGGACGCCATCCAGTTTGAAACCGTGATCGTGGCGCCGTTCATCGCCGCGCCGATCGTGCTCATCGCGGTGATCGCCGTATTCCTTCGCGGCGGACGGCGCAGGGGCCATCGAAACAACAAAAGCTGATACGACAGGAATTCATACGACGTAATGTCGAAGCCGGGGTTTTCTCTTATGGGACAGACAAGAGAAAAACTGCATAGAAGAAAACAGCGCGGCGTCTGGCAGCGTATCACGGGCGTCCTCGCCGGGGTCGTCGTGTTCGCGACGGTGTACGCGCTGATGCTGCCCGCCATCACGATCACCCGCGCCGAGGCGGACGTCGAGCCGGGCATGGTCGTCGGCGAGATCGAGGACGTGACCGACGGGGTGTTCGACGTCGCGGCCGAGGCGGAGACATATACCGGGAGCGCCGGGGACTATTTTACCGAGACCGTTCAGTCTTACGACGAGGAAGCCGCCGCCGAAGCCGCCGACGATACCGCCGACGAGGCCGACG
>CAJOFW010000275.1:4289-6599 GCA_905234005.1 uncultured Oscillospiraceae bacterium | reverse complement strand
GCCGCCGACGAGGACGGCTACAAGGCGTATCTGAAGGAGTGGGTCGCCGCGAACCCCGCCGTTCAGGCGAACATTGACGAGTTCAACGCCGCGATCGACGCCGGCGCGTACGGCGACTTCCCCCTCGAGATGTGCTTCACCGACCAGTGGTTCGGCTTCGCCGCCATGACCCTCGATGAGTTCATCGCCGCCGGCGGCGCGTACGAGATCCCCGCGTTCGATCCGAACCTCGCCCCCGACTGATCGACCGGAGACACACAGAAACAGCAATCTCCGATTGTCTGATACTGTGCGAACACAAAGTTCTTTTTGATACTTTTTCTTTCAAGAAAAAGTATGATACTGTCAATCACACGGGCGTCCGTTCCCCGAGAGCGGACGCCCGTGTTTTTGAAATCAAAACAGGAAAGGAATCAAAAGCATGAAGAAAACCACAAAGCTTCTCGCGCTCGTGACGGCGTTTGTCATGCTGCTCTCCCTCGGCACGGCGGCGCTGGCCTCCGGCGAGGCGTCCGGCAGCATGGCCCCCGCGCCCACAAGCTCCCTTGCGCAGAACACGGAGGACATGGCCGTCACCGCCGCGATCTCCGTGATCGGCGGTGCTCTTGCCTCCGACGAGATGGCCGTCAGCGGCGGCGCTGTCACGGCGGACAGCGTCTCCGGCGTATACGCGGGCTACGACGGCATAGGCGACTGGGACGGCTCGACCGTCTTCGGTCACTTCGGCCTCGTGCTCGACGACGAGGAGGGCAGCTTCTCCATCGGCGGCGCGGAGGACGTATACGAGGTGGACGGCGTCGGCTACAACACCGTCATCCTCCTCGGTGCGGATGACCGCGACGAGGAAAACGCCCTGATCCCCGGACAGGCCCGTGACTACAAGGACGCCAAAGAGGGCGCCGAGGGCGCGGGCGTGTACGCCAGAGTCGGCGCTCTCACCGTGGACAACGCCTACATCTACACCACCGGCTACGGCCGCAGCGCCATCCACACCACCACCGCCGTGGAGAAGACCGTCATCCGCGACTCCGTCATCGCCGGCATGGGCTCCGAGGGCCGCGATTCCTCCGCCCCCGGCATCATCATGATGTACGCAAGCTCCCGCCCGCTGCTCATCGAGTCCTCGGGCAGCACCTACATCTACAACAGCGAGCTGTATTCCAGCGACTGGGGCGTCTACTCTCTGGACGGCTGCTACGGCGCGAACGTCTACATCGTCGGCGACTACAGCCTGAACACGGTCGGCGGCTACAGCATGTACGCCCTCGGCTTCGCCGCCGGGCAGGAGAACAGCACGTACTTCTACGGCTCCTACGCCGCCTCCGCCCAGTACGGCACCATCCTCTGCGCCGCCGGCCGCACCTACACCGGCGCGGCGCAGGACGCCCCGGCCGAGGCCCTCGCGGAGCTTGGCGACGGCAGCGTCAACACGATCCTCCGCAGCGGCTGGAGCTACATCGGCGGCCGCCAGAACGCGGTCACGATGCAGGCCGATATGTCCGGCGCGGAGATCGTCGGCATCCTCGACGCCACCCACACGGTCTTTGACACCGTGGGCGTGGTCGACATCCGCACCGGCGAGCCGCTCGTCGACACCCTCGACGTATACGACTACAAGAACGATATGGGCCTCGGCGCGGCGTATTACTTCCTGCACTACTTCCACGGCTCCGCGTTCGGCATCCGCAGCGAGAACGTCGACATGACCCTCGACGACTGCGCTGTCTACGCCTCGAACGGCGTCGCGATCCAGACCGTCGTCGGCTACGACGACATGGCCGCGAACATCAAGGTCGCCGACGGCACCGAGTACCACGGCTCTGACATCGCGATCAAAAACATGGCGCTTACCGGCGACGTCCTCCACGAGGACTATCAGCGCAAGATGCTCCTCTCCCTCGAGAACGCCTCTCTGACCGGCGCCGTCGTCTCCGGCACCTGCGCGGCGTGGAATGAGAACATCTCCGCCTTCATCGACGCCCTCTGGACGCCTTACGACGAGGAACTCGGTCACACGAAGGACGCCATCGTCGCGAAGCTCTGCCCGAACGCCGCCTATGAGACGATCTGGGGCGTGCGCATGAGCATTGACGCGGACTCGGTCTGGACGGTCACCGGCGACTCGAGCCTGTACAGCCTCACGGTCGAGGACGGCGCGGTCATCGAGGCCGCCGACGGACAGGCGCTTTCGATCTACGTCGACTGCGATATGAACGGCGGCGATACGTTCTACGACTACACCACCGGCACACAGGTCGACTCCCTCCCCGCCGGCGAATACACCGGCGTCGTGATTCTGGTCGGATAAGC
>CAJOFW010000275.1:2515-4278 GCA_905234005.1 uncultured Oscillospiraceae bacterium | reverse complement strand
CGGCGGATTCAATCCGCCGCCCGTTTCGGTGCGTCTGTATGGTATGTGGGGGATGCGTCCGTTTTTCCTGACGGAAGCAGTATAGCCGGTGTATTCAATCAGAGGTTGTTGTACCGGTACAGGAACAGGGCGAGCTGGCCTCGGGTGCAGTTTGCCTGCGGGGAGAAGGTCGTCGAGCTTGTGCCCCTGGTGACGCCGACCTTCGCCGCCCAGAGGACGGCCTTGTAATACGAGTCGGCGGCGTATACGTCGTTAAACGGATTCACCGCGCCGGCGGTGGACGGCTTGCCCGCCATACGGTACAGCATCAGAACGAGCTGGCCGCGTGTCACGCTGCCGGAGGGGGAGAATCTCGTCGCGCTGGTGCCCTTGATGATCCCCTGCGAATAGGCCCACAGAACCGCCTTATAGTACGCGTCCGACTTTTTGATGTCCTTAAAGGGATTTGCGACGCCCGATACGTCCGGCTTGCCCGCCATACGGTACAGCATGAGCACAAACTGACCGCGTGTGCAGTCGCTCCCCGGCGAGAACGTCGTCGCGCTCGTGCCCTTGACGATGCCGTTGTTGTACGCCCACATGACCGCGCTGTACCAGGCGTCCGTTTCCTTCACGTCGGTGAAGGGGTTGGAAATCGCCACCGTCCGCGTCGCGCCGAAGGCGCTGTAGCCGCGCAGACGGCTGTACGCGAGCAGGCAGTAGGTGTAGCTCACGCCGACGTACAGCCCCTCGTCATAATAGCTCGTACCGGATACGATGTCCCTAAGCTCCCACAGGCCGCCGTTCACGCAGCGGTAGATGAGATAGTAATTCCCGTCCTCGACAGCGCCCCACCGGAGCTGCACGGCGTTATCGACCGCCGCGGCGTAGGTGATCTGCGGCGTGTCAAGCCCGTACATGAGCGGATAATCCTCCGTACTCATCGGGTATTCCTCCCGGAACGACGCGGTCTGAAGCTCCGAGCTCAGCGTGTGCCCCTCGAGGGACGCACAGAGAAAGTAATCGTGTCCGCTGCCCTCGGCATCCCACGTCGCGTCCAGGTGGTAATACACATCGCCAAGCCCGACGATGTTCCAGGAGTGCAGCTCGTTGCCGGTCGCCCTGCCATAGACGAACCGGCAGTCTATGCCCGCCTCGAGCAGCAGACGGTACAGCAGTACCGAGTACCCCTGGCAGACGGACGTGCCGTTCATCAGCGCCGCGTAGGCGGTGTATTTGAGTGTGTAGCTGTTGTTGTACAGATTCCGGTAGTCGTATTCGACGTTGTCGCAGACGTAGTCGTAGATCGTCTCGATGATGTCGTAGTCGTTCATGCCGCCGACGCCGAGCGTGTCGATCAGCTCATTCACGGCGGCGGTCACGGCCGCCTCCTGCGCGGCGGTGGTGTAATACTGGATGTCATACTCAAAGAGCATGTAGTCCGGCAAATCGGAAAAGCTGGAGATCGTCCGCGTGTACCCGGCGAACTGCCAGGCGAGATAATCGCCCTCCGTCGGCACACCGGTGTGACCGATCGCGGCGTCGAATACCTCAGCCATCTGGCTCAGTTCATAATAGGGGGTTCTGTAGTAGAACGCGACGTGCTCCGTCCGGCTGACAAGCGCCGCACGGAGGTACGTCACGGCGTCGTCAAACGAGTTGATCTCCCTGACCGCCCCCGCGCCGTCGTGTGGGAAGGACGGCTCGGCCGCCGTGACCGAAACCGGCTCGAGCACGTCGGCGTAGCGGGGGTTGACGGTGTAGGCGCTCACGGACTCGCCGTC
>CAJOFW010000275.1:0-2404 GCA_905234005.1 uncultured Oscillospiraceae bacterium | reverse complement strand
CTGTCACGCCGTCGGCGACGTCGAGGATGTCATCCTCCGCCGCCAGCGCGGACGCGGGCAGCAGCGACAGGCAGACAAGCAGCGCAAGCAACAGGGCGACGCATCTGTGCAGTCTTTTCATACGCCGCCTCCCGCAGCCGTGCCGCCGTCGGAGGCGTCTGTCTTCGTCGCCGTCTCGGTATTCGCGGCGTCGGCCATGCCGGCATCGGTCTTATCGGTATCGGTCATCCCTGCGTCGGCTTCATCGGTATCGGGCTTATCGGTATCGGTATTCTCGGCTTCGGCTTCGGGCGCCTCCGGCTCCGCCTCGGTCGCGGGGGGCAGCGTGCCGTGCTCGCAGAAGTAGTCGAAATCGCCGCCCTCCATCGACTCGTGCTCGAGCAGATACTCCGCGACGCTGATGAGCGTATCGCGGTGCTCGGTCAGCAGCGCCTCGCACTTCGCGGCGGCCTCGTCGAATATCCGCTTGACCTCCTCGTCGATGATCGCGGCGGTCTCCTCGGAGTAGGACTTCGTCGTGCCGAAATCGCGTCCGATGAACAGGCTGTGGCTCGAGTCGTCGAAGCTGATGGGGCCGAGCCGGTCGGAAAAGCCGTACTGCATGACCATGGCCCGCGCAAGCTGGGACGCCTGCTGGATATCCCCGGAGGCGCCGGTGGAGATGTCGTCGAGGAAGATCTTCTCCGCCGTACGGCCGCCGAGGCTCATGACGATCTCCTCGAACATATCGCTGCGGGCCTGGAAGGTTCTGTCCTCCGACGGGCGCATGAGCGTGAAGCCGCCGGCGCGGCCGCGGGGGATGATCGTGATATAGTGGACGGGGTCGACGTGTTCAAGATACTTCGCGGCGATGGCATGACCGGCCTCGTGGTACGCCGTGAGGCGGCG
The DNA here is from genome assembly GCA_905234005.1 of uncultured Oscillospiraceae bacterium. Lineage (GTDB taxonomy): Bacteria > Bacillota > Clostridia > Oscillospirales > Oscillospiraceae > CAJOIG01. The sequence continues at coordinate 1,516 of CAJOFW010000275.1, read as the reverse complement.
TTCCTTGTCGGACACGATGCGGCTCTTCTTTTCGGGGCCCATCGCCACCTTGAGGATCGCCTCGTCGATGTCGGCGTTCATGATGAACCGGCGGCTGCGCCGCACGGCGAGAAGCGCCGCCTCGTTCAGGAGGTTTTCGAGGTCGGCGCCGGAGAAGCCCGGCGTGCCCCGTGCGATGGAGTTCAGATTCACGTCGTCGCCGAGGCGCTTGCCCTTCGCGTGCACCTGCAGTATCGCCTCGCGGCCCCGGACGTCGGGCAGGCCGATGTAGACCTGCCGGTCAAAGCGGCCGGGACGCAGCAGGGCGTTGTCAAGGATGTCGGCGCGGTTTGTCGCCGCCATGACGATGACGCCCTCGTTGTTCGTAAAGCCGTCCATCTCCACAAGGAGCTGGTTTAAGGTCTGCTCGCGTTCGTCGTGACCGCCGCCGAGACCGGAGCCGCGCTGACGGCCCACCGCGTCGATCTCGTCGATGAACACGATGGCCGGGGCGACCTTCTTGGCCTGGTCGAACAGATCGCGCACACGGCTCGCGCCGACGCCGACGTACAGCTCGACAAAGTCGGAGCCGGAGATGGACAGAAACTGCACGCCGGCCTCGCCGGCGACAGCCTTGGCCATCAGCGTCTTGCCGGTGCCCGGAGGGCCGACCAGCAGCACGCCCTTGGGGATGCGGGCGCCCATCTCGGTGTAGGCGCCGGGATTCTTGAGGAACTCGACGACCTCCTGCAGATCCTCCTTCTCCTCGTCGCACCCGGCGACGTCGGCGAAGGTCTTCTTTTTCTGCTCCTCGCCGGCCACGCGTGTACGCGCCCTTGAAAAGCGCATGACGCCGCCCGCGCCGCCGCCGGCCCGGTTCATCATGACGTACCAGAAGCCGACCATGAGGCCCATGAGGATCAGATACGGCAGGAAGCTGAGCCACCAGGGGGCCGTCCAGCCCTCGGTGTAGTCGTATTCCGTCAGGACGCCGGCGGCCTTCTGCTCCGCGATCGTATCGCCCAGATCCTCCCGGAACTGGTCGACGTCGCGCAGCGTGCGGGAGACCTCCATCATGCCCTCGAACGGCTCGCGCAGCGTGAGCTGCAGCTCGTTGCCGTAGACGACGAACGACTCCACCTGCTTGGCCTCGAACATGTCGATGATCTCGGAATACGTCGGCTCCGTCGGCGGGTCGCCGCTCGTGAGCATATACACGACGGCGAGCAGAACGATCAGGATCAGCGCGTAGAAGCCGATGTCCCTTGCGCGTCTGTTGTTGTTCGGATTGTCCATTCAAATACCTCGTCGATTCATCAGGAATAATACCATTCCCCGATCAGGTTCGTCTCGTTACCGGGCGCAAAACCTTGGAAACGCTGCTTTTCAAAGCGAATACAAAATTCTTTTTTTCCTTTTCATTCAGGAAGAAGTATAAACTTCAGGCTTCAATATACCGATATAGGGCAAAGTGCGATAGCGCTGATCGTAGTCGAGGCCGTAGCCGACCACGAATTCGTTGGGCACCGTGAAGCCT
>CAJOFW010000274.1 GCA_905234005.1 uncultured Oscillospiraceae bacterium | reverse complement strand
CGATCGGGTTCGCGTTTTGCTTTGCGCGTTTCGCCTTCCCCTGCAGCTCCGGCACGGGCTCCGTCTGATTCTGCGCCAGCGCCATGCCGAAGCCCACGGGCAATGTTCCGTCTCCCATAATAAAGTCACCTCATACTGTTCTCAAATGAAAAGCTTTGTTTCGTTACCGGGCGCAAAACCTTGGAAATGCTGCCTTTTCAAAGCGAATACAAAGTTCTTTTTGATACTTTTTCTTTGGGGAAAAAGTATCAGAGGCAGTTTCTCTGAGGCGAAGCGGTTTTATGCGGATATTTCAGCGGCGGCCCGGTTTTCGGATCACGCCGCAGGCGATCCGTTCTCCGGCGTTTCCGGCGGGCTGGGAGGTGAAGTCGTCCACGCGATCGTGGATGATGACCGTCTTCCCGAGAATCTCCCGCACGGTGAAGCGATCCGTCAGAAACGCCTGCAGGGCGTATCCGTTGTTGGAGAACAGCGGCGGCATATCGCCCGCGTGGGCGGGATGGGGGCAGCGTTCGGGATTGTAATGTCCCAGCGCGGATGAAAAGGGATCATCCTCGCTGCCGGCGCAGGAGCCGCCGCTGTGGATGTGGAAGGCGAAGATATCGTCCTCGCATCTGCAGCCCCGGCCGGGCAGGCCGGATACCTCCGCCAGGACAAGAACGCCCTGCGGCGTCTGGTAAAAGCGGACGCTCCCGCGAAGACGCGGGTTTTCCCGGCCGCCGGCAATGTCCGCCTGCGCGTCCGGGCGGCGGCGCAGTACAGGAAGAAAACGCATAAAGGATTGCGGTAAGGACATGAGATCAAAACTCCTTTGCTTCTCGTGTCCCAGTCTATGCGGCTTTACGGCTCCGTGTGCAGCCCGGTCTGCGCCGGGCCGGAGATGAGCCTCCCGAACCGGTCAAAGCGCGAGCCGTGGCAGGGACAGTCCCAGCTTTTCCCGTCCGGGTTCCATTCGAGCTGGCAGCCCATGTGCGGACAGCGAGTATCGACAGGGTAGAGCGTCCCGTCCTCGTCCTTATACACGCCGACCTTTTCCCCGTCGAGAAGCACGACGCCGCCGTGTCCCCGGGGGAGCTTTCCCGCCGTCTCCGTGGGGATCCGGAAAAAGCGCCTTGCCAGCCCCTTGACCGCCTGCCCGCTCTCTTCCGCGACGCCCGTGACCGTTTCCGGATCGAAGCGGCCGGGATCGAAGACCTCGGCGTATGGATTCTCCCTGCCGCAGATGCTGTCCCGCAGGAGCATGGCGGCGGCCATCGAGGTCGTCATGCCCCATTTCCGAAAGCCCGTCGCTGCATCCGGGCGGCTGGCAGCGTACTGTCCGATATAGGGAACGCCGTCCGCGGTCACGCAGTCCTGTGCCGACCAGCGGGCAGCCTCCCGGCTCTGCGGGAACCACGCCCGCGCTCTTTGCCGCAGCTCGTCGTACCGCCCGCCCGCGCTGTTTTCGCCGCAGCGGTGGCCTCCGCCGCCCAGAAGCAGAAGATCATTCCAGCGGCGGAAGGAATACGGATTCGACGCCCCGTCCGCGAAGATCCACATCCCGTCCATGGACGGCGCGTTTTCCAGCGCCAGCACATACGAGCGCTCCTGGTGCATCCGGGCAAAGTACAGGCCGGGGAAGTTCACGAACGGGAAGTGGCAGGCAAAAATGATCTTCTCCGCCGTGACCGTGCCGCGATTCGTGACGAGACGGTGATCCTCCACGGCTTGAACGGAGGTTTTTTCATAGATCGTCAGCGGCTCCGCGATGGCTTTCAGGAATTTGAGCGGATGAAACTGCGCCTGACGGTCAAAGCGCACCGCTCCCGCTGTCGAAAAGGGAAGCGTTGTCTTGTCGGTAAACGACGCGGGAAGGCCGAGCGCCGCCGCGCATTCCGCCTCGGCCCGCAGCGCCTCGGCGTCGTCGCCGTAGACATAGGCGCTCTGCTCCTCAAAATCGCAGTCGATGCCGTTTTCGGCAATGATCCGCCGGTATTCCGCCAGCGCCGCCTCGTTTGCCATAGCATATTGCCGCGCGCTGTCTTCCCCGAGCGAATCTGTCAATTTGCGGTAAATCGCCCCGTGCTGGGACGTGATTTTCGCCGTGGTGTTTTTTGTCTGCCCGCTCGCGATCCGATCCGCTTCCAGCACGACGACGCGCTTGCCGGCCTCCTGCAAAGCGGAGGCGATCAGCGCGCCGGCCATACCGGCCCCGATGACGGCGACCTCCGTTTCCGCATCGCCGGGCAGGGGCGGGCGTTCTTCTATTTGACAGGTCTGTGACCAGATGGATTCCATTTATTACACCCTTTGCTTCAACAGCTTCTCAAGCGCCTCGACGCTGTCCGCCGGGCAATCTTACGCCAGATCGGGCGGCGGGTGTGCTCGTATGCCTCCGTATACGCCAGCGCCGGCAGGGCGTTGTCGTACAGCATCTTTTCAAAATGGGGCACGAGCCATTTCCCGTCGGTGGAGTACCGGCAGAAGCCGCCGCCGATGTGGTCGAATATACCGCCCCGGTACATATGCTCCGGCGTGCGCTCCGCCATGTTCCGCGCCTCATCGTCGCCGGTCAGCCGGGCGTAACGGAGCAGAAACAGCAGATTATGCGGCGTCGGGAATTTGGGCGCGGGGCCAAAGCCGCCCCACGCCGCGTCGAAGCTGCGGGCAAGCTGCGCGGCGGCTGTCTCGGCCAGTTCACGACTGGGGGCGTCCGGCTCGGATTCCCGCTCCTTTTGCAAATGCTCCGTCAGAAGCTCTCCGGCCTGCAGGACGCCCCTGCGGTTTTCATGCCATAGCGTGGACGCCTGTTCGAGCAGGGACAGAAGCTGCTTCTTCGGAAGATACGTCCCCGCCCGGAAGGGCTTCCCCTGCGGCGTCAACAGCACCGTCAGCGGCCAGCCGCCGGAGCCGTTCAGGGCGACGCACGCCGCCATATAGACGGCGTCCACGTCGGGGCGCTCCTCCCGATCCACCTTGATGGGAATATAATCCCGATTGATCGCCTCCGCCACGGCCTCGTCCTCAAAGGATTCATGGGCCATCACATGGCACCAGTGACAGGTGGAATAGCCCACGCTCAGAAAGACGGGCTTATTCTCCCGGAGGGCGGCGTCAAAGGCGGACGGCCCCCACGGACGCCAGCGCACAGGGTTCCCCGCGTGCTGCAAGAGGTACGGTGATTTCTCGTGCTGCAGCTCATTCATGGGCGCGATTCGATATCAAAGATATCCCCGCAGATCGACGGCCAGCGCTTCCTCGATGGCGATCAGCCGCCGGGCGATGCCCTTGGACGCCTCGTCCGCGGCGGCGTATTGGTTGAGGTATTTGCTCAGGGATTTGACGCCCATGTTGCAGCCGTCCGTCATGAGATCGGCGATCTCGGCGTCCGAGTCGTGGAGCATGAGCTTCATTTTCGTCATCACCTCGGACATCACCGACGCCATGGCGGGCGGGTCTTTCCCCTCGTCCCTGTATCGGTCGAGAAGCTGCTGCAGCTCCCCGCTCAGCGTCTCATGCTCCTTTTTGCAGTCGGTAAGGCGCTTTTCCAGCGCGTCCGCGTGCACATGGCTCAACACGTCCTCGATGGACGAAATGCCCATCTTCACGCCCTCGTCACACTCCCGCAGGAGCTTTATCGTATCCTGTTCGATCATTTTGCGGCATCCTTTCAAAAGTTATCCGCCAATAGTATGTCCGGCTCGGGGTGTTATACCATACATTTTGGAGACAATA
>CAJOFW010000273.1 GCA_905234005.1 uncultured Oscillospiraceae bacterium | reverse complement strand
GGCGGAACATGGGCTCGCCGCCGGTGAGGCTCAGATTGCGCACGCCGCAGCGCTCAAAGGCGTCCAGCATGTGCATGAGCTGTTCCCAGCTTGGTTCCCCCTGGGCCGCGTGGGGGGCGGACATGAAGCAATGCCTGCATTTATAGTTGCAGCGCCCGGTGATGGACCACTGCACGCTCTCCTTGAAGCGGGCGGGATAGAATCGGTATTCCTGGTGCGGCAGCAGCCGCTCGCCCTCCCCGGCGGAGCGGATGAAGCCGTTCTTTTCCCAATGCCCGTATCGCTCCCGCTGCGCATCCGTCAGGGCATTCCAGTCGATGTCCGTCTGCCCGTCGCACTTGGAGATCAGCGCCCAGTCGTCCTCACGGAAAAACTCCGTCCTGGGGGCGAAAAGATACTGGATCGCGTAGGGCAGCAGCTTCCAGCCCCGGAGGGCGTAGCCGGGAGTCAGGACATAGCGGCGGTTAGTATGCTCCATTGAGCTCGTTCCTCTCTGTTCACGCAGCAAAGCAAGACTTGGTTTACTGTATTTGACGCATCAATAACCACCGACCGGAAGGCCCCCGCCGTCGTAATGTACGTTTTCGCAGCTGCTGTTGCAGTTGCGGCAGACGGTGAACCTTCTGTGCTTCTGGAGAAGGGGATTGTAGGATTCTTCGACATAGCACGGCCCGCCGCATTTCTCACAATAAGCGTTCGGCATATGCTCGTATTCATAATGCACCAACACGCACCCGCCGTCCACGCCCCAGCAGTCGCTGCCCGGCTCAACCGTCGCTGCGCAACCCCCTCTGATGTAGTCACGGGCAGAGGCGCCGCCGCTGACAGCCTCCAGCTCGTCAGGGGACAGCTCCTCACTGTCAGCCTCGCGCTTATGTGTCAGTTCTGCCCAGAGCCGCTCCGCAAGCTGCACGTCCACACCGGCCTCGCGCAGCAGTGCGGCGACTTCCTCGGCGCTCCGGGCTTGCAATAGCCTGTTTTTCTGCTCATCTGATAACGACATCACCGTCGAATCCTCCTTGTTTTTGTGTGATACGCCACTTTATCTCCTCAGGGCAGCGCTCAGCCCCAGGTGCCCCAGATGCTGTATGGATTGAAGTTTTCCCCGGTAGCTGCATGAATAATCCTTGATTTCAGCGTGTCGCGCATATACTCCGGTCCGCCGGTCCGCAGCGCCCTCTCGTTAAAGACCGACGGGTCTATATCCAGCGCGAAACCGATGGCAATATCAAGGCCGAAACTGTCATACGCCCACTTCACGAGCTCATAGTAGTCGTCCACCGTCATCATGCCCCACTCGGGGTCGTTGACGTAGACATAGGGAACGCCGTCGATGTAATCGTACCCGCCCGAAACGTTTTCCAGGTCGTCAACGGACAGCTCCTGCACCTCATCATGCGCCTCAACTTTTGCTTTCAGCTCCTCGAGCTTCGCCTTCATCTCCGGGGTGGGTTCAAATTTCTTTTCCATGGTTTGTTTTCCCCTTTTTTTGTTTTTATTTCGTTTTCATCAGCACGGGGATCAGGGCGAAGGGCTCCGCCCCCACCAGCGCGTCAACGATGGATTTGATCCGGTCAAGCTCAGCGCTGACCGGGCCGGCCAGCTTTTCCGGCGCGGGAGTGTAGTTTTCCAGCCGCCCGCCGACATAGCGCCCGCCTTTGACGCCGAGGAACAGTTTTTCCTTCTCCGGGTCAAAGCGTCCGTAAGCTGCGTACAGGCCCACCGCGTCGGCGATCAGCTCGTCCCGGACGGGGTCGATATCGTCCGGATACAGCCGGCGGCAGATGACGTGGGTCAGCTCGTGATACCGGCGGATCGTGTCGGAGAGGGCAAGCCACTCTTCCTCCGAGCAGCCGGCAGCCTCCGCGCTCACGCCGCTGTAAGGACCCCGGGACAGCACCGCGAGCATATCCAGATAATTCGTTTTCACCGAGGTGAAGCGCCTGAACTCCGCGGCCTGCTCCTCCGGGGGAAACTGCGCTATATGCGCGTGGATCCTCGGCCAGTTGAACACCGTCAGCATGGCCGCGCCCTGGCTTGCCGGGATCGGGGCTTTCGGCCCGTTCTTTGCCGCCATAAGGCCGCGCAGAACAAGCTCGAAGTCCCGGCGGTTTCCCAGCGTCACGACCCGCACCGGCCCGGCGGACGTATCGACGGTTTCCATGGCGTCATGGGGATCGCTGACATAGTGGGCGAGACTCCCGGCTTCCGGCATCTCGCCACGCAGGACGACCCGGCGGTAGGTCTCCTGCGTGTCTGTGTCGGGGTCGAGGAACAGTTGTGGGTACTCCGCGGCGAGCTCAGCGAGCATATCCGTCATGTCAGGCCATCCATCAGTCGAAGGGCTTCGGAGTCAGGAGAGTGAGAGAGTCCCAAATGGGCGTCAGAAACTCGGCGAGATGGATCAGCTCCATGCCGTAGCTGC
>CAJOFW010000272.1 GCA_905234005.1 uncultured Oscillospiraceae bacterium | reverse complement strand
ATGGATCGCTACGGCTATGTGTGTATGTCCACGAGCCAGCAGTTTGAGCTGGAGATGTTCGACCTGTGCGAGACGGTCATCCTCGAGATCAACCCCAACCTGCCCCACACCGCCGGCACGACGCGTATATCGGCCGAGCAGGTGCACTATTTCGTCGACGGCGACTGCGCCGTCTCGAACGCGCCGGTCTACCCGAAGACGCCGGTGCAGGAGGCCATCGCCGACTACGCCGCGAGCCTCATCCACGACGGCGACACGATCCAGCTCGGCATCGGCGGCATGCCCGACGCGGTCGCCGAGCGGCTCATGGACCGGCACGACCTCGGCATCTACACCGAGATGCTCGGCTCCGCGATGGGCAAGCTCATGGCAAACGGCGTCGTGAACAACAGCCGCAAGAAGTTCTATCGCAACCGCTCCATCGCGGCCTTCGCGTGGGGCACGAAGGAGCTGTACGACTATATAAACGGCAACCCGATGATCGAGCTTCTGCCCGTGCACTACGTGAACGACCCGTTCAACATCGCGAAGAATGAGAACATGGTGTCCGTGAACACGGCGCTCGAGATCGACCTGACCGGTCAGGTCTGCTCCGAGACGCTGCTCGGCAAGCAGTATTCGGGCACCGGCGGCGCGTGGGATTTCGCCTACGGCGCGTTCCACGCGGAGAACGGACGCGGCATCATCGCCCTCCAGTCGACGGCGAAGGGCGGCACGGTCTCCCGCATCGTTCCGCAGCTCACGGCGGGCAACGTCGTGTCGATACCGCGCAACATCGTGGACATCGTCGTGACCGAGTACGGCGTCGCGCACCTGCGCGGCAAATCCGTCCGCCAGCGCGTTGCGGAGCTTATCAGCGTGGCCCATCCCGATTACCGGGCGGAGCTGCGCCGGCAGGCCGAGGCGCTGCAGATCTGGTGAGCCATGGCCCCGGGAAAGGAGCTTGCGCCCTTTGAGGGCTTCCCGGCCGACCTGCCCGACTTTCTGTGGGGCATCGCGCTGAACAACGAAAAGCCGTGGTTCGAGGCCCGGCGGGACATCTACGAGCGCTGTCTGCACGGCCCGGTCAAGGCGCTGGCATACGGCGTGTGCGCCGCGCTCGCGGAGCGGTTTCCGGATATTCCGCTCACGCCGCACATCTCCCGCATCTACCGCGACGTGCGCACGTTAAACGGCCGCGGCCCGCTCAACGACCATATGTGGTTCTCGCTGGGCCGCACGGGACGCGTCTACGCGACCGAGCCGCAGTTTTTCTTCGGCGTCGCCGCGACGCAGTGCGACTGGGGCGTCGGCTTCTGGAACGCGGACACGGCGATGATGGAGCGCTGGCGGGCCGCCATCGACGCAAACCCGCAGCGACTTTCCCGCATCGTGCGGAAAATCAACAGGCTCGAGGGCTTTGAGATGACCGGCCCCGTCTACAAGCGCCCGAAGGGCGACCCGGGGGCGCTGCTCTATCCGTGGTACAACGCCCGGCGCGTCGTCGTGCAGAAGGTCATCTGGAACGAGCCGGCCCCGCCCGGCCCGGCGCTGCTCGGTACGCTCACGGACGATTTCGCGGCCCTCATGCCGCTGTACGAATACCTTCTGACGATACAATAATAATATACCCGCAGAACCCGCGGATGCAATCGGCGTATACAATCTGCGCGCTTATCCGCGTTTTCGATATACACAATTTGATCATACAACAGGAGGAAGAAAACCATGCGTTCCACACTGGACGATCTCAAGACAAGACGCGCTGTCCGCAGCTATACGGACGAGCCTGTGACACGCGAGGAGCTGGACGCCGTGCTCGAGGCCGGCACCTACGCGCCCACCGCCCGGGGCCTGCAGCAGGCGTGCATCGTCGCGGTCACGAACAGGGCCGACCGTGACGCGATCTCCCGCCTCAACGCGGCGGTCATGGGCATGGACGGCGACCCGTTCTACGGCGCGCCGGTCGTGTGCGTCGTGTTCGCGGACGGGAGCTGGCCGATGACGGTCAAGGACGGCAGCCTCATCATGGGCAACCTTCTCAACGCCGCCCACGCGATCGGCCTTGGCTCCTGCTGGATCGACCGCGCCGAGCAGGTATTCGAGAGCGATGAGGGGAAGGCCCTCAAGAAGAAATGGGGCGTGCCCGACGAATACGTCGGCGTGGGCCACTGCATCCTCGGCCACACGAACGTAAACCCCGAGCCGACACCCCGGAAGGAAGGCTACATCATCTACGCGTAATCCCGCGCCGAATGAACGGTGCATCCCGGCAATCAAGAACCCAATAACGAAGCGCCCGACAATAAACGGCGGCGGCAATTTCCTGCCGCCGCTGCTGTTTTGTTTTATACTGTTCTCAAATTAAAAGCTCCGTTTCGTTACCGGGCGCAAAGCCTTGGAACTGCTGCCTTTTCGAGCGAATATAAAGTTCTTTTTGATACTTT
>CAJOFW010000271.1 GCA_905234005.1 uncultured Oscillospiraceae bacterium | reverse complement strand
CCTTTCACGTTATGATAGGATTGTTTTTGCGGTTTAATACGTTATTATCGTCCCGTTATGCTATTTTTGACACATTATCTGCGTTATCCAATCGTTATAACGATCTCCCCCTCGTAGGTCCCGGGGGCGATGGGCGTCGGCACGCCGTTTACGGTCATGGAAAGCGTCTGCCCGTCCGCCGCCTTCACAGCGGCGTCGTCTCCGACGGTCAGCGCGGAGAGATAGCTGTCGTGCGTGACCGTCCAGACGGAACCGTCCGTGAAGGAGGCCGCTGCGCCGGATGCGTCCGCGCCGGTATAGTTGCCGTTGCGGAAGGTGTATGCGCCTGTGCCGTCGATATAGCCGACCGCACCGTCCCACAGGCCGTTGTTCCCGGCGGCGAAGCTGCCGTTGAAGTCCGTGCCGGAGAAGTTAATATTTCCGGCGGTGATAATGCCGGACGCGCCCTCGCAGTCCGTGAGATTCACCGTCCCCTTCCCCACGGAGAAGAAGCGGTAATCCGCGCCGATGGATTCGTCGTAGACGAAGGTCACATTCTTTACGTCCACGCTCCCGGAGGCGTCGAAGAACGCCACGGGGATGCTCTGCAGATTGCTCGCGCCGAGATAGGGCACATCGGAGAAATCCGCCAGTTGATCGAGGCTGTACGCACCGTCGATCGGGCTGTACTGGAAGCCGTTGCGCATGATGGCGTAATAGGTGTTGTCGAACATGGAATTGCGCAGGGGGACATCATCGCCCGCGTGGTAAGCCTCGCCATAGCCGTATCGGTCCGCGATGTCGTTCACCGCGGCGTAGAAGGCGTCGATGCCGCCCCAGGCGTCGATCTCGTCCGCGTATTCGGCATACAGGTCGGCATAGGTGTTCCCGACACCGCTCATGATATAGCTCAGGAGCGTCGTGCCGCCGGTGATATCGACCCAGAGCTGTGCGATCTCCGCCGCGGCCTTGCCGTAAACATACCCGTCGTCTGCATAATCCCGGAACAGCGTCCAGGTGCCGCCGTCGAAGGAGGCGATGCTGCCCTGGCCGGAATAGATCTGCATGCCGGCAAGATCGGTGTTTTCGCAGATCACCGCGCCGCCCAGATCCTTGACCGCCGCGTTCAGATGGGAGGTGAGGCTCGAATCCACCGCCACCAGTGAGCCGCTGCCGATGAGATAGCAGCCCGCGGAGCTGTCGCCCCAGGCCTCGCCGGTGAAGTCTCGCACCTCCACGGTGCCGTCGCCGAAGTCGTTTGCCAGCGTGGAGCCGTTGTTCATGATGTAGGAGCCTGGCTTTCCGGTGACGCCGGTCACGTCCTCAAGGTACACATAGCCGCCATAGATGGTATCGACGACGTGGTTGTTCCAGCCCTCCAGGGTGAAGTCGGTGTTATAGACATAGATCTGCGAGGGGCGGTCCGCGTCCAGGACGCCGGTCGCCAGAACGCCGTTGGCTCCGTCGCCGCAGGTATACACGTCGCTGCGTTCGCCCTCCGGGTCGCCGACCATCATGACGCCGCCCTGCGTGGCATAGAGCGCCGCGCCCATGCCCCACTGCATGATGACCTCCATCGGCTGTCCGGCATAGGAATTGTTCTCGTCCCGGATCTTCGTCCAGTTGCCCTCGGAGGTGCTGACGCCGTGCAGCTCCCGCACGGTAAGGAGGCTGTCCCCGTCCGCCCAGAGCAGGCTGCGTTCCTCGTTCACTTCGCCGAGGACGGAGCCGTCCGCCGTGACGGGTTCGGCGGAGGCAAGGTCGACCGTCTCGCCGTCGCGGGCCTCGATGACGGCGTTCTCGAAGGTGAGATAGCTGCCGTCCAGCACGGGACGGCCCACCTTACCCGCCATCAGCTTGCTCGACGCCTCTCCGCTCACGCCGGGATAGACGAGCTGTCCCGTCAGCGTCACGGTCGCGGACGAGGACGGCAGCGACGTCTCCGCGTAGAACAGCGCGTCGATATCCCCGTCGCCGTCGGTGTCGCGATACGCGACATAGTTATAAGGCTCCGCCCCCTGCTTCACGCCCGGAGCGTCCAGCATGGGGTTATCGAAGGAAGCACCTTCCGCGATCGTCTCGCCGGTGGCGGCGTCATAACAGACAAGCGCCGGATCGACGGCGACCTTCGCGCCGTTGAGATAGAAGCCCTCCTCAAACCGCAGGCGGCTGGCGTAGGCGGCAAACGCGCCGGAGAGCACCGCATCGTTCAGCGCCTCCGCCTCGGACGCGGATAAGGCGCGGAAGGTCATGTCGATCTCGTCGGCGGTGAGACCGTACGCCGCCGCAAGCGCCTCATTCACCGCGAGGGCGGCGGGCGCGTCGGGGGAGAGCGCGGTCAGCCTGACCGCGGGAGACTGGAGGTTCTCACGCGCAAAGGGCGAGGATGGCTATACCGTCACCGTGACCCAGTTCTCCGGCGACCCGGACGCGGAACGGCGAACCCGTCCGGAAGGATATACGCGCCGGCGACCAGCAGGTCAAAGCCGCCCGCCGCCTCCGCCGGGGTCAGCGTGACCGTCACGGCCTCGCCGTTGTCCGTGACCTCGGCGGGGCTGTTCTGGAACGCGGCGGCGTCCACGGCTATCGCGGCGTTCGCGCTCGTCACATACCGCAGCGACGTGCAGTCGTAGAACGCCCATGTCTCCACCGTCTCCACGCTGTCGGGCAGGAGCACGGCTTTGATGGCGGTATTGCGGAAGGCGGTCATGCCGATGGCGGTCACAACGCCGACGACCACGAGGCCGTTTTCGTCCGGGTCGCCGGAGAACTGGGTCACGGTGACGGTATAGCCATCCTCGCCCTTTGCGCGTGAGAACCTCCAGTCTCCCACGGTCAGGCTGACCGCGCTCTCCCCCGACGCGCCGCCGGAGGCCTCGCCGCTGGCAAACGCGCCCATGCCGAGACCTGCCAGCAGAACGAGGCAGAGCAGAATGGATAATGCTCTTTTTTTCATTTTCGATTCCTCCCGTCAGGACGGTTCGCCGCTGCCGCCGCTCGCCTCGCCGCTGGCGGAGGCGGAGGCGTTCATCGCGTCGATGTTCGCCTGCTCCCAGGTGTTTATGTATTCATAGGAATACCGGCTCGCGTCCACAAACCCCTGCGCAGCGTCGGAGGCGGCGTGGATGCCCCAGGTGACCGCGGGCATGGAGCGCACAAAGCCCTCGTCGATCTGCGCGGCGGTGGAGGGCAGGATGCCGATCCGGCAGCCGTTTAAGTCATACAGCGCCTGATACGCAAAGCGTTCGATCCCCTCGGAGAAGGTGATGGAATACAGCTCCGAACGGTACAGCACGTTGTCCGTGCCAAGGCCGAAGCCGGTGACGGGCTTGCCGTCCAGCTCGGCGGGAACGATGCAATAGCGGTTTTCGGTGTCCTGACTGTATTTCGTCGTGCCGGTGATCGTCACGGTGCCGTCGCCGTTATCCGTATACTGCCACACGTCGCCGCCCTCCACGGGGGCCACGGCGATCTCGATGTCCAGCGCGCCCTGCAGCTCCACGGAGAAGGACGCGGTGCATTTCACTCCTTCGGACGCTCCCAGAAGCTTGTCACAGGCGGTCACATAGGCCACGCCGCGATGTCAAAGGTCTCGCCGTAGGCGGCGGACGCCGGAACGGTCACGACCGTCGCCGCCGCCGCGGCGGGATCGTCCGCGACGACGTTCGCCGTGATCGCATACTCGCCCTCCCAGGGCGCGGGCTCCTGCCCGAATACGGCGCTGTCCACGATGAAGGTCACGTTCCCCACCGAAACGGTATCGCCCTGCGTGTAAGTCTCGTCCCCGATGGTCAGGCCATAGCAGAGAACGACCGTCTTCGGCGCGCCGTCATAGCTCTGAACGCAGCTCTCGTCCGCGAGGCGCAGCGTGCCCGCGTAGGAATCCGACCAGACGTACCATACGGAATCCGCGTCAAAGCTGTAATTTCCGCCGCCGTTCGGCACGGCGCAGAAGTAGTTGCCGTTGAGGTTCGTCTCCTCGCCCTTGACGTTGAGATAGCTCACGTCCGTCTCCCACAGGCCGAGATCGCCGTCGCAGAGCGTGCCGATGAAGTCGGAATTTACAAAGTTCACCGTCATGGCGCTGTCGTCCTTCGTGGGCATGCCCATGTTCAGGTGCGTCTCGGAATAGCCCTCGTTGTACAGGATGCCGTGGACGGGCGTGTCGTGGTCGATGAAGTTCAGCGTGGGGTTCGAGCCGAATTCGGACACGGCGAGGAAATCAAAGTCCCTCACGACCGCGTCGCTGTCCGGGTCGTTACAGGTGTTCTCCATGTCATAGGTGCAGTTTGTCAGATCGAGCGTGATGCTCGAGGACTCGAACTCGAAGCAGGTCACGTAGGACGCCGACTCGCCCGTGGACCAGCAGTAGGGCGAGGCGAAGGCGTCGTTTTGATTCCAGATGCCGTTGT
>CAJOFW010000270.1 GCA_905234005.1 uncultured Oscillospiraceae bacterium | reverse complement strand
CCGCCCTCGCGGACGCCGCCGCCATGGCGGAGAGCTGGCTGAACATCGACACCGGCGCGCAGGGCACAAGCATCACGGTCGAGATCCCGGTCATCGAGAACCAGGACGAGCTTTTGCGGGATCTTGCCGACGCCCTCGTGCTGGTCGAAAACAACACGCCCGATACGACGGCCCTTGTGAACGCCCTCGGCGGCGTTTACTCCTCGGCCTCGTGGCTCGGCACGGCGTTCAACGAGACGTCCGCCGCCCTCACCGACGGCGCGCGCTCCGTGAGCCTGCGTGTCGGCGAGATGCTGAACTCCTTCTTCGCGACGGTCGAGGACGTCATGGACGTCGACCTCGACAACGAGCGCGACCTCTCTCTGGAGCTTGCGTACGAGATGGATACGGGCGCTGTCAGCGAGTGCACGAACACCGGCTCCGTCAGCGCCGATACAAACGTCGGCGGCATCGTCGGCACGGTCGGCTTTGAGGTCGCGTTCGACCTCGAGGACGAGCTGAAGCTCTCCGACTACCTCTTCAGCGAGGCGGAGCACCAGATCTTCTCGGTCATCCGCGTCTGCGGCAGCGACGCGGAGGTGACCGCCGGCAAGGACTGCGCCGGCGGTATCGTCGGCAGTCTCGGCTGCGGCGCGGTGGTCGACAGTCTCGCGGTCGGTACGATCGCCGCGAAGGAGAGTTATGCCGGCGGCGTGGCCGGCAGCGCCGCAGGCGCCGTCGCCTCGACCGACGCACGGGTGTCCGTCAGCGGCGGTATGTACGTCGGCGGCATCGCCGGCGAGGGCGCGATCATCACCGACTGCCGCGCCTGCGCCTGGATCGCCTCGGCGGACGAGTACGCCGGCTGCATCGCCGGCTGGACGACCGGCGAGCTGACCGGCAACACCTTCGTCGATACCGGCGCCTCCGGCGTGGACGGCGTCGCTTACGCCGGCCGGGCCGACGCCGTGACCTATCGCGCCATGCTCAGCGGCGAGGACGTCCCGGCGGCGTTCGGGGTATGCCGCGTCACCTTCGTCGTGGAGGACGAGACCGTATCCGTCGTCGAGACCGACTTCGGCGGCTCGGTCGACGAGATACCCGAGGTGCCCAACCGCGACGGCGCGTACTGGGTCTGGGACGATTTCGACCGCGACCATGTATACGCCGACATCACGGTCACCGGCGCGTATACCGGCGCCGCCGGAACGCTGTCCGACGGCGGGACGCCGGCCCGGTTCATCGTCGAGGGCGCGTTCTATCCCGGCCAGACGCTGACCTGCGAGCCGTTCGACGTGCGCACGGTCTATGACGGCGCCGGCGAGGGCTGGACGCTGACCGTGAACGACTACGACGAACCGCTCACCGTGCGTATGCGTACGGAGGCGCCCGACAGGGTCTGCGTCGTGACCGACAGCGGACAGTCGGAGATCGAATTTACGGTCGACGGCAGCTACATCGTCTTCGAGCTTCCGAACGGCGGCACCTTCTACATCACGGGCGCGGAGAGCGGCGAGGGCGTCACGCCCGGGGTCGGTACGGCCGCGGTCGCAGGCGCTGTCGCGGTCGGCGCGGGCGGCGGCGCAATCGCCTCGTCCCGCCGGCGCAGACGCCGCGAAACGGATGAGGACGAGCCGGATGTGCACGAATGAGCCATATTCCGTCATTTTGACGGTTGCAATTTCAATTTGTATGTGCTAAAATGAAGAACAGCAATCTGAAACGAGATAATACAGAATCACAAATCGGTGGATGACCGTCCGCGAAACGGGCGGCGGCCGCAGAGGCGGTCAGCCGGGACAGTACGCTGTCCGCGGCGTCACCATCGCATTTCTCGGGAGTGTTTATGCAGAACAATCAGCAGGAGGCCGACCAGCAGGCGATCCAGCAACAGTCGGCCCAGCAGGCGATACAGACGATACAGCAGGCGGCACAGCCGGTTTCCGGCGGCCGGACAATCGATCTTCTGGAGCTGCTCTCTCTCTACGTAAAAAGAATCTGGATCATCATCCTCGCCGCAATCGTGGTCGGCGGCGCCGCATTCGGGTACACCTACTTCTTCGTTACTCCGCAGTACCAGTCCAGCGCCTTGTTCTATGTCAACAACAACAGCGTGAGTCTGGGCGGCACGTCGCTCACGTTCTCCGCGTCGGAGATCTCCGCCGCGCAGAGCCTGGTCGACACCTACATCGTCATCCTGACGTCGATTCCGACGATCGAGGAGGTCATCGAGGAGGCGGACGTCGACTATACCTACACCCAGCTCGTCAATATGATCTCCGCCTCGGCCGTCAACTCGACCGAGATCTTCCGGGCTACGGTGACCAATTCCGACCCCTACGAGGCCGAGCACGATCGCGACCGTCCTCCCCGAGAGAATCGCCGAGGTCGTCAAGGGCAGCGACGTCAGCATTGTGCAGCACGCGGTCGTGGCCAGCAGGCGAAGCTCGCCGAGCTACTCCCGGAACACGATGCTCGGGGCATTTCTGGGCATTCTGCTTTCCGTGGCCATCCTGACGATCAACTTCTACTACGACGAGTATATCCGTTCGGAGGACTACCTGACCGCCACGTATCCGGAGTACCCGCTTCTCGGCGTCCTGCCGGACGCGACAAGCAGCAAAAAGAGCCGGGGCTACTATCGCGCCGCCCGTCGGGGCTACGGTTATGGCTACGGCTACGCGTCGGCAAACAGCGGCGCGGAAGAGAAGAAGGAAAAAAAGAAGACGGACAAAAAGAAGAATGCGTCCACGGGCGGCGACGAGACGAAAGCGGAGGAGAATTCCGCAACCCAAAAGGCCGACGCCACGCTGACGTCCAGTCTGTCGTTCGCGTCGTCCGAGGCGTATAAGCTGCTGCGCACAAACATCAATTTTGCCTTCTCGGGCAGCCGGAACGCCCGCGTCATCGCCGTCACAAGCTCCTTCCGGGCGGAGGGCAAGACGACCGTCGCGATCAATACCGCCTATACCATCGCGGAGACCGGCAAGCGTGTTCTGCTGATCGACGCCGATCTGCGTCTGTCCGCGACAGCCAAGCGTCTGGGCCTGTCGAGCGCCCCCGGCCTGTCGAACGTCCTCGCGGATATGAACACCGCAAAGGAGGTCGTCCAGACCTACAGCGAGAAGCCGTCCAGCGACGCGGATACCGTCTGCATGGACGTCATGGTCGCCGGCAACCTGCCGCCCAACCCCTCCGAGCTTCTCGAGTCCGAGCGGATGGCGGCGCTGTTGGATCAGCTTCGTCAGGAATACGATTACATCATCGTAGACCTGCCGCCCGTGACGGAGGTTACAGACGCGCTGATCGTTTCCCGGCTGATCGACGGCTTTATGGTCATCGTCCGTCACAACGTCGCCCTGCGCGGCGCTCTGGCCGACATGATCCGTCAGATCCGGCTTGTCAACGCCCGCATCGCCGGCTTCGTCTACAACGGTTCGGACGAGTCCAACGCGTCTTATTATAAGAAACGCGGTTACTATTATAAACGCGGTTACTACAAAAAACGCGGATACTATGGCCACTACGGCTATTACAGATAATCATATAAACAAAAATTGAGAAAGGAAGACGAACAATGAAAAAACTCCTTGCTCTCCTTGCGGCGGTTGCCCTGCTGCTTGCGCTGACGGCCTGTACGCCGGTTCACGGCGGCGGATCCACACCCGCGCCGCAGCAGACCAGCGCCTGTACGCCCAAGCCCGCATGCACGCCGAAGTCTTCTGACCCCGTGCCGCCCGTGGAGTCCTGCGAGCCTGCGCCTGTGGAGTCCTGCGAGCCCGCGCCTGTGGAGTCCTGCGAGCCTGCGCCTGTGGAGTCCTG
>CAJOFW010000269.1 GCA_905234005.1 uncultured Oscillospiraceae bacterium | reverse complement strand
CACGGGCACGCCGAGTGAGAACACGCCGGGGTCGATATGCGGCGCGTTCGGCTCGTAGACGCTGCCGGGGCCGCCGGTGAAGATGATGCCGATCGGGTCAAAGGCGCGTATCTCGTCAAGGGTGATCGTGTAGGGCTTCAGCTCGCAGTATACGCTGCACTCACGCACACGCCGGGCGATGAGCTGGTTGTACTGTCCTCCGAAGTCGATGATCAAAACAGACTGGTGCTTCATGGCTTCCTCTCTATGTATCGAAAGATTTGCGCGGGTATGGTATATTGCGTGTATGAAAAATGTGTATGACTATAATGTAAAATATATCGTGCCGGTTATGTCTGATATGTACGAATGATGCTCCGGGCGATGACGCGGCGCTTTACGCAGCGATCCATCGCGTTTTTCTCGATGAAGCGGTGCGCGTCGCGTTCGGTCATATTGAAGCGCTGGACGAGGATGAGCTTGGCCTGGTTCACCAGCCGCATCTCGTCCATCCGATCGCGAAGGCTCTCGGTCTGCTCCTCCAGCTCGTGGATGCGGGCGGAGGCCGTCGCCATCATGCCGAGGCTCTGGCGCAGAAGGGCCGGGTCGACCGGACTGGGCAGGGTCATAAAGCCCCGCTTTTCCGCGAACGCCGCCGCAGCGTTGTAGTGCTCCGCGCCGGCCAGAAGCAGGACGTGGCCCGTGCCGTTCTCCTGCGCGGCGTCGGCGAGAACGGGGGAGACGTCCGCCGGGACGGAGTCGTCGATCACGACGACGTCAAACCGCCCCTCGCCGAGCACATGCCGCGCCTCACGCGGCGTACAGAACAGACGCTGTATTCCGGCGCGAAACGCTCCTTCGGCAGCAGAAGCGCAAACTGCGCCGCCGTCGCGGGCTGGGCCGTGATGAGCAGGAGGGAGGCGTACCGACCGGAGTGCACACGGCGTCAATCCTTTCATAGTATAATATATAAATTATATGTTACCCCGGGTGCTTTGTCAACCGCCGCGCCAAAATGTCACAGGTGCGTGAAACTGCCTGAAATCGGGCCGGAGCGGCCGGGATATTTGTGCGGTTTACCGGCTCGTGTCCGATTGACAAAGCCGGGCGGGTAGGGTAAAATGGCATAGCAGAAACGGCAATGGCGTCGCGGATATGCTTCCGTGCGCCCGTGCCGTTTCTTCTGTTTTCCGGCACTGTCATGTCAAAATCATCCCACACTGTAATTGTCCCCGCGCTGTCATGCTCTGACGCGTAAACCGCACAAGCGGGATAAGAAGGAGAGTATAGTATATGAGCAATGTCCCCGAGATCTTCGGTTCCATGGTATTTTCCGAGTCCGTGATGCAGGCCCGTCTGCCGCACGAGACGTACAAGCAGGTCGTACACGCCATCCACCACGACAAGCGGCTGGCCCCCGAGATCGCCTCCGTCGTCGCGAACGCGATGAAGGACTGGGCCATCGAGAAGGGCGCCACGCATTACACGCACTGGTTCCAGCCGATGACCGGCATCACCGCCGAGAAGCACGACGGCTTCATCCACGCGACCGGCGACGGCCGGGCGATCATGGAGTTCTCCGGCAAGGAGCTTGTACAGGGCGAGCCGGACGCCTCGAGCTTTCCGTCCGGCGGTCTGCGGGCGACGTTCGAGGCCAGAGGCTACACCGCCTGGGATCCGACGAGCTACGCGTTTGTGAAGGACGGCGTGCTCTGCATCCCGACCGCGTTCGCCTCCTACACCGGCGCGGCGCTCGACAAGAAGACGCCGCTTCTGCGGTCGATGCAGGCGCTGTCCAAACAGGCCGTCCGCATCCTGCGGCTGTTCGGCAATACGACCGTGCAGAAGGTCAGCGCCACCGCCGGGGCGGAGCAGGAGTATTTTCTGATCGACAGCAAGATGTTCGAGCGGCGCAAGGATCTCATCTACACCGGCCGCACGCTGTTCGGCGCCCGCCCGCCCAAGGGACAGGAGCTGGACGACCACTATTTCGGCGCGATCAAAAAACGCGTGCACGACTTCATGAAGGAGCTTGACGACGAGCTGTGGAAGCTCGGCGTCGTCGCGAAGACCGAGCACAACGAGGTCGCCCCCGGTCAGCACGAGCTTGCGCCGGTGTTCAGCACCGTGAACATCGCCGCCGACCACAACCAGCTCACGATGGAGCTGATGCGCAGCATCGCCCGCAAGCACGGCATGGAGTGCCTTTTGCACGAAAAGCCCTTCGCCGGCGTGAACGGCTCCGGCAAGCACAACAACTGGTCTCTCTCGACGGATACCGGCGAGAATCTTCTCGAGCCGGGCGACACGCCGGGACAGAACGCGCAGTTTCTGCTGTTTCTGTGCGCGGTGCTGAAGGCCGTCAACGACTATCAGGATCTTCTGCGCGTGACGGTCGCCCGGGCCGGCAACGACCACCGCCTCGGCGCGAACGAGGCCCCGCCGGCCATCGTGTCCGTCTACGTCGGCGACGAGCTTGACGCCGTTTTGAAGGCCATCGCCCACGAGGAGGAATTCGTCAGCGGTGAAAAGCAGCCCTTCAAGGTGGGCGTGAGCGTGCTGCCCCGGTTTCCGAAGGACTCGACCGACCGCAACCGCACGTCGCCGTTCGCGTTCACGGGCAACAAGTTCGAGTTCCGTATGCCCGGCTCGTCGCAGTCGATCTCCGGGCCGAACGTGGCGCTCAATACGATCGTGGCCGAGGAGCTGAGGCAATTCGCCGACCGCCTCGAGACGGCGGAGGATTTCGACAGCGCCCTGCATGAGCTGATCCACGAGGTCGTCGTGGAGACAAAACGCGTCGTCTTCAACGGCAACGGCTATGACGACGCGTGGGTACAGGAGGCCGAGGCCCGGGGGCTTCTGAACCTGCGCACCACGCCGGACGCGCTGCCGTATTATATTTCGGAGAAGAACATCCGCCTGTTCACCGACCACAAGGTGTTCTCCGCGCAGGAGGTTCACTCCCGCTACGAGATCCACCAGGAGTCCTACGCGAAGACCATCCGCATCGAGGCGCTGACCATGATCGACATGGTGCGGAAGGACATCCTCCCCGCCGTCAGCGCGTTTACGGGCGAGCTTTCGGACAACGCCGCGTCCAAGCAGGCGTTCGGGGCGGACGTCTCCTACGAGACCGCCTCCGTCAAACGCCTCTCCGAGCTGATGGGCGAGGCGCACGGAATCGTCGCCGCACTCGAGGACGCCGTGCTGGAGGCTGTCGGCATCGCGTCGCCCGAGGAGAAGAGCTTCTTCTGCCGGGACGTCATCATCGCCCGGATGAACGAGCTTCGCCTCTGCGTCGACGAGATGGAGACC
>CAJOFW010000268.1 GCA_905234005.1 uncultured Oscillospiraceae bacterium | reverse complement strand
TTATCGCACCCGGCTTTGCCGGGTTTGGTCGGCGCGAGAGGCTCGCCCAGGCTCGCCTGAAGGTATTTTTGCCGAAAAGCGCGGTTTCCGGCAAAAATGGTTTTGAATCCAGACGCCTGCGATTGGATACCATCATACCACATAAAGAGATCGTTTGCAAACCGCCGGTTCGCAAACGATGTGTAAACAATGGGCGGATGGTGGGCAAGGATGCTGTTGTATGTACGCCGGCCCCGGCGGCTCCGGGTCAGAGGGCCGCGTCGAGGGCGAGCATGATGGTGAAGCCGGCGGCGAACAGGACGTCGCCGCCGCGCAGGGACGGGATCAGCTCCCGGACGACGACGCAGAGCATCGCCCCGGCGGCGAAGCCGAGAAACCACGGCAGCACCGGTACGATGAGCTTTGCCGCCGCGAGCACCGCCGCCGCGCCGACCGGCTCCACCGCGCCCGAGAGCGCGCCGTACAGAAACGACCGCCCCCGGCCCATCCCCTCCGCCCGGAGCGGCATCGAGACGATGGCCCCCTCGGGCAGATTCTGTATCGCTATGCCGAGCGTCAGCGCCAGCGCCGCCGCCGTGCCGCCGTCCCCGGCGAGACACCCCGCCCACGCCGCGCCGACGGCCATGCCCTCGGGCAGATTGTGCAGCGTCACGGCGAGGATCATCAGCGCCGTGCCCGCCGCGTCCTCGCGGGCGTACCGGGCGCACAGGCGGCGGCAGGCCCCGTCCAGCGCCGCGATGAACAGCGTCCCGGCCCACAGCCCCAGCGCCGCCGGCGCGAACGCCAGCCGCCCCCAGCCCGCCGACCGCTCGATCGCCGGCAGCAGCAGGCTCCACACCGACGCCGCCGTCATGATCCCCGCCGCGAGGCCGCACAGGGCGCGGCGCAGCCCCTCGCGCTGACATCCCCGCAGAAAAAATACGCCGCCCGCCCCGAGCGCCGTCCCCCAGAACGGGAGCATGATACCACCCAACACCACCATCATCATACCGGCAGAGCCTCCCCGCAATGTACAGTCAGGCCATGCTATGCGCCCGCCCCGGCGGTTGACACAGGCAGGGCGTTGACACCGGGCGGTCGGCGTGATAACATGGGGCATCACCGAGGGGAGGCTTTGCGATGGACGAACGGTTTTCACGCACCGAGACGCTGCTGGGACGGGCGGCGATGGAACGGCTGGCTTCGGCCCGCGTCGCCGTGTTCGGCGTCGGCGGCGTCGGCGGGTACGTCGTCGAGGCGCTGGCCCGCAGCGGCGTCGGGGCGCTCGATCTCATCGACGGCGACACGGTGGCGCTGTCCAACCTCAACCGCCAGATCATCGCGACCGAAAACACGCTGGGCATGGAAGGTCGACGCGGCGGCGGAGCGTGTGCGCTCGATCCATCCCGGCTGCGTTGTGCGGACGCATCCCGTCATGTTCCTGCCCGCCAACGCGGACGACTTCGATTTTACGCTGTACGACTACGTCGTGGACGCGGTCGACACCGTGACGGCGAAGCTCGAGATCGTCCTGCGCGCCCGCGCCGCCGAAACGCCCGTCATCAGCGCGATGGGGGCCGGCAACAAGCTCGACCCGACCGCGTTCGAGGTTTCGGACATCGCCAAAACGTCGGTCTGTCCCCTCGCCCGCGTCATGCGGCGGGAGCTGCGGAAACGGGGCGTGTATCACCTGCGCGTCGTATATTCCCGCGAAGCCCCGCGTCCCGGCGGCGTCGGCCCGGACGGGCGGACGGCGCCCGGCAGCGCCGCGTTCGTGCCGCCGGTGATGGGTCTCATCCTCGCCGGCGAGGTCGTAAAGGCCCTTGCTTTTTCCTGAAAACAATGCGCCCCCGCCGGACGGCGGGGGCGATAATGTTTTATGACGCCCTGATCTGCTGTATCCACCTGCCGGTTTTGTAGCGGGCGAAGCAGACGAGGCCCTTCAGGGGGAACTGGAGGCGCAGGAAGAAGTAGACCCAGAACGGGCTCATGCCCCAGCGAAACGCCGCGAGCGCCCCGAGCGGCAGCGATATGAACCACACGCAGCTCGAATCGGCGATGAGCAGAAACCGCGAGTCCCCGCCGCCGCGCAGCACGCCCTTCGATATGACGTAGGCGAACGTCTGAAACGGGAGCATGAAGTAGTTGCAGAGCATCACGCTGTGGACGATGGCGGCGGTATCGGCGCTGATCGCGTACAGACGGGTGTACGGCCCCTCGAGCGCCATGAGCGGCGCGATGATCGCAAGGCCGAACAGGAACGACAGCAGCAGATACGTGTTGCCCTGCCGCCTCGCCAGCGGGATATCGCCCTCGCCGACCGTGTTGCCGATGACGATGGCCGACGCGCCGGACATACCGGCGTTCAGCACCGTGATGAGCTGGATGAACGAGTTCGCGATCGACACGGCGGCGGAGATGCCGGCGGAGATGTGGCCGTAGATCACGCTGGTGAGCGCAAGGCTCAGGCCGAGCAGCAGATCGGAGGCCGTGACGGGCACGCTGTAGCGGGCGTACTCCCGCCGCAGCGCCCCGCCGGGGAGCGTCAGGTGCTTCGGGCGGAAGGCGAAGCGATCCTCCCTTGTGAGGAAGTACCCGCACACGAACAAAAATTCAAACGCCCGGGCGATGACCGTCCCGACCGCCGCGCCGACAAGCTCGAGCCGGGGCGCGCCGAGCCTGCCGAAGATGAACACCCAGTTGAAGAAAAGATTCAGCGCGAACGCGATGGCCGAGCCGATCAGCGGGATATTCACCCGCCCGACGCTGCGCATCAGATACGTCGCCGTGCTCGAAAGGCCGGCGAGCAGAAACGTCGTCCCGATGAGGCGCATATACGGCGCGCCGGCGGCGATGACCGCGGCGTCGTCGGTGAACGCCCGCAGGATGACGCCGGGCCACCCGACGCCGAGCACCGTGAACACCGCGCACACGGCCGCCGTCACACGCAGGGCCATCGCCGCCGTGGTGCGCATGGCGTCCGCGTCCCGGCGGCCCCAGAACTGGCTCGACATCACGACCGCGCCGGAGCCGAGGCCCATGCACAGAAACTGAAACAGCGAATAGATCTGGTTGCCGAACGCGGCGGCGGCGATCGGCGTCTCGCCGAACGTGCCGATCATCAGGTTGTCCATGAAGTTGATGCCGATCGTGATGAGCTGCTGCAGCACGACCGGGAGCATCAGAACGAGCGTCCGCCGGAAGAACGGGCCGTTCTTCAGCTCAAACAGCGGTTCACGCGTCAACCGTCACCGTCTCCTTCTCCTCCTCCTTTTCCTCCTCGCGGCGCGGCGTCACCCGGTCGCGCAGAAGCTCCCCGAGCGTCGTGAACATCCGGGCCGGCAGATCGAGCATGATCTTCCGCGTCACCGGGCTTGTTTGGAACATCCGCGCCAGCACGGCCTCGAAGCCGGAAGCGCCCTCGTTCGCGATGTCGCTGAGCGTGACGGCCCCGCCGGCGGCGAGGGTGTCGAAGATGTCGTCCGTCAGAAGCCTTCGGCCGTGCTGGTCGATGCCGCTGATCCAGCGGTCGAGCACGAGCATCAGCGCCGAGGACGCCTTGTCGTTCTCCTTCGCGGCGGCGATCGCGCCGTAGTGGACGCCCCACGTCGCGAGGCTGTGCTGCAATATGCCCTTCGCGGACGAGCGGATGATGCGCGTATCGGTGATCCTCGGCGCGAACAGGCTGCCCACGACGTCGAACTCCGGGATGATACGCGTCGTCTTCCCGTTGACGCGGGCGAGGACGGATATGTCCATGACCTCCGGGCACAGGCCGGGGCCGTCCAGGATATAGACGCGCTCGAGCCGTTCCCACGCCGCGCCGCTCAGCATACACGCGGCGTACAGCGCGAGGTTGCCGCCCTTCGAATG
>CAJOFW010000267.1 GCA_905234005.1 uncultured Oscillospiraceae bacterium | reverse complement strand
CCCCAGCGCGTAGGCGGCCTCGGTCTGGCCCCGGTCGACCGTGCCGACGCCGGCCTTGATCATCGCGTACACCGCCGCGCCGAACACCAGCGTAAAGCCCACGACCGACACCGCCGTACCGGATATCGCCACGTTCCCGAAAATGATGTAGTACAATATCATAAGCAGCACGACGACCGGCATGCCCTGCACAAGCCAGACGCAGAAGCGTGTGATCGTATTGGCGACGGGATTCCCGTTCCGGCAGAGCATGAACACGCCGAAGCCCAGCGCCGTGCCGAAGATGATCGACAGCACCGTGATGAGAAGCGTCGTGCCGATGCCCTCGACAAACAGCTTCCAGCGGTCTTCGCGGACGAAGGTCTTTCGGAAGCTGTCCGCCACCGAGGCGAGGAAGCCGCTCCCATCGCCCCCGTCGGCCTCGTCCGCCGCGCTCTTCAGAACCACGAACGCCATGCCGCTGGTGTAGCTCGGCTCGGAGAACAGCACCGCCTGCTGCCGCTCCTCCGTAATCATGATGCTGGAGCACCCGATATCGCATTTGCCGGCCTGGACGGCGGGCAGAACCGCGTCGAAGTTCATATCGGTGATCGTGAGGGCATAGCCCCGATCCCGGCAGAACATGGCGATCAGCTCGATCTCATACCCCCCGTAAATATCCCCGCTCACCACCGCAAACGGCGGCATACCGACCGTTGTCGCCAGCCGGATCGTCCCGTTCGCGGCGGGCAGATCGCTGTAATCCGTCGTCTCCACGGCGGACAGATCCTCGCAGTCGAACCATTTCTCCTGCAGAGCCGCCAGCGTCCCGTCCTCCTTCCGAGCGCGCAGGTATTCGCTCAGCTCCGCGCAGAGCGCCTCCCCGCTCTCGGTTTTGCTCAATACGAACGCGCAGTCCAGCGAACCGACCGTCTCGGGCAGCATGGTCAGGGCATCATCCTCCACCTGCATATTGCGGGCCATCGGTACATCCAGCGCAATGGCGTCGATCTTACCGCTCTTGAGCGCGCCGACCTCATCGGCGGCACTGTTGAAAACCAGAATCTCCGCCTCCGGCAAGGTTTCGCTCAGCATCTGTATAAAGATCGACCCCGCCACATTGCCGATGACGCCGTGCTCCAAATCCTCGATGGTCTTGACGCCGTCCGCCGCCGACTGTACGGAGCGGACGGCCAGCACAATGGCAGCGGGATAGTATTCCAGAAAATCGACGGATTGGCTGCGCTCCTCCGTGACGACGATGGAGCCGGCGCCGAGCAGCGCCTTGCCCGACTGCACGGAGGACATGACCGCGGCAAACTCCATGCCGGTAAACTCGACGTGGACGTCCAGCTCTCTGGCCATGAGGAGGATCATTTCAATGTCGAAGCCCATGAGCTGCCCGCCGGTGCCCATATAGCTCATGGGCTCGAGCGTGTCGCACACCGCCGCCTGCACTGTGCCGTTCAGCCCCGGCCAGTCCTGCTCCGGCAGGGTTTTTATACTGTCGTCCGAGCCTGTCCATTTCTCCCACAGCGCCTGCTTTGTCTCCTCCGGGATCGTCTCGTAGGCGCTCTGCCAAACGTCCCGCGCCGGGTCGCCCCTGGCAAAGGCGACGCCGAAAACGCCCGCCTGCAGCTCGTGCGGAAACAGCGCAAGCTCCGGGTTTCGATTCACGGCCAGCACCGTCACCGCGTTATTATTCAAAAAGGCGTCCGTCTTCCCGGATTTCAGCGCCAGAATCATATCCGGCAGACTGTTGTAAAACGAGAATTCGCCCACGTCCGGCACCTTGCTGAGAACCAGCTCCTCAAGGGGCGTTCCCGTGAGCATGGAGACGCGCTTGCCGCTCAGATCGGAGAACGTACTGAATTCCGGTACGGCGGCGCCGGACGCCGCGTCGGACGCCGCGTCGTTTTGCGCCCCGCAGCCAGCCAGCAGACCAATCGCCAGCGCCAGCAGCACCGCCGCGCACAGCAGCCGGAGCAGATTTCCGTGTCTGTTCATCATCAGCTTCCTTTCGTGGATTATGGTTATGACTGCACCGCATAAATAGAATGCGTACATCAGGGTACGTTCTGCCGGCGTCAATCCGCCGGACTCAGCCCTTGTTATTATAACGGCAAAGCACGGCAAACACAAGAAGAAAGTTCCATTTCTTGTATTTCCGCGGCGAAATCCCGTCACCGCGGGTAATCTCCGAAGAAGTTTTCTCCCTGTCCTTTGACAAATCCGCCGTTCGGTGGTATAGTATAGCCAAAGTGTGTGGCGAAAGCGTAAATCCGGCTTTCGCCGCACGCTTTCTGTTTTTGCCCATATCGGCGTATACCCCGCATCGGCGCAGGCCGCATATCGGCGCAATACTGTCGCGGTATCAATATTATGTAAACTTTTTCAGGAGGCATTTTCCCTTGGATCGTACATCGAACAGCTTTCTCGTGGAGGAGAAGGTCGGCGCGTTGATGCGCCGGTTCTCCATTCCCTGCATCATCTCCCTCGTGGTCGCGGCGCTGTACAACATCGTCGATCAGCTCTTCATC
>CAJOFW010000266.1 GCA_905234005.1 uncultured Oscillospiraceae bacterium | reverse complement strand
GGCGAGAGGGGGAACGGATATGCTGGACGTGTATCAGCAGTACAGGGCCAAGCGCCGCACGCCGGAGCAGGCGGTGACGGCGGTTCAAAGCGGGGACTGGGTGGACTACTCCACAAACGTCTGCTTCCCCACGCTGCTGGACGAGGCCCTCGCCAAACGGCGGGACGAGCTGACCGACGTGAAGATTCGGGGCAATCTCTGCTTCGGCCCGATCCGGGCGGTCGAGTGCGACCCGACCCGGGAGCATTTTATGTACAACAGCTGGCACTGCTCGTCCTACGAGCGGATGCTGTGCGACCGGGGGCTTTGCAATTACATCCCGATGATCTTCCGCAACGTGGTGCCGTACTACCGCCATTTCCTCACGGTGAACGTGGCGATGATGTGCGTCACGCCGATGGACAGGCACGGCTTCTTCAACCTCTCCTGCGGCGCGGGCGTCGGCAAGGGCATTCTGGACAAGGCGGACATCGTCATCCTCGAGGTCAACGAGCACCTGCCCCGCATCCTCGGCGGCTTCGACGAGAGCATCCACATCAGCGAGGTCGATTATGTGGTCGAGGGCGAGCACGGGCCGCTGCCCGAATTTCCGATCGACCCGCCGACCGCGGAGGACATACAGATCGCCGACCTCATCCTGCCCTACATCGTGGACGGCGCGACCGTCCAGCTCGGCATCGGCAGCATGCCGAACGTCGTCGGGCGGCGGCTGGCCGAATCCGACCTGCGCGACCTCGGGATGCACACCGAGCTTTGCGGCGACGCGTACTACGAGCTTTTCCGGGCCGGCAAGCTGACGAACAGCCGCAAGACCGCCCAGCGTTGGAAGGGCGTGACCGGGCTTGCGTTCGGCACAAGGGCGCTGTACGAGTGGGTCGACCAGAACCCCGCCGTGATCGTCGAGCCGCTGGAGTACGTGAACGCGGCGGAGACGATCGCCCTGCAGGAGAACATGGTGTCCATCAACAACTGCATCGCCGTCGATCTCTACGGGCAGGTCAGCTCGGAGAGCGTCGGCTTCCGCCACATCAGCGGCACCGGCGGCCAGCTCGATTACCTGACCGGCGCGTCGATGAGCAAGGGCGGCAAGGCGTTCATATGCATGACCTCCACGTTCACCGACAAGGCCGGGCAGCGTCACTCGCGGGTGACGCCGTGCTTCCACGGCGACATCATCACAAACCCCCGCAGCCAGGGGTATTTCATCGTGACCGAATACGGCGTCATCAACCTCGCCGGGCGGTCGACGTGGGAGCGGGCGGAGATGATCATCTCCATCGCCCACCCCGACTACCGGGACGGGCTGATCGCCGACGCCGAAAACCAGAAGATCTGGCGCCGCTCCAACAGACGCTAGCAGCGTAAAAGACCGGACAGCCGCGGACGGACAACCGTTTGCGGATTCCCGTGCATATCAAAGCGGCCCCCTTCGGGAGGGGCCGCCTGCTTTTTTAT
Organism: uncultured Oscillospiraceae bacterium; assembly: GCA_905234005.1. GTDB lineage: Bacteria > Bacillota > Clostridia > Oscillospirales > Oscillospiraceae > CAJOIG01. Next base: position 3,392 of record CAJOFW010000266.1, on the reverse strand, counting down.
GGCCGCTTTTATGGCCGCCTGCGTCTATCGTCACGGCGGGGGTTCCGGGGCGTCCCCGCTCCGCACGGCGGCGCGCAGAAGGCGCAGGTCGTATACGAAATAGCACGCCCCGGCCCCGGCGAGAGCCGCCGCGCAGACGGCGATCAGCGCATCCGCCGTGCCCGCCGCGACGCGGGGAAACAAAATCAGCACGCCCATCGACGCCTCGAGCACAAACGTGGACAGCTTGCCGTACCACCGTGCGCTGTGCACCTTGCCCGTCCGGGCCAGCACGACGGCCCCCGCCGCCGCGACAAGCGTCTCCTTCGCCGCGAACAGCGCCAGCAGCGCCGGGATGCGCCGGTACCGTCCGGCGAGGCTCACGATCAGCGCCGCCTGCGTCAGCTTGTCGGCGATCGGGTCGAGCACCCGGCCCACGTCCGTCTCCTGCCCGAACTGGCGGGCGATCCTGCCGTCGAGCATATCCGTCACGCCGGACAGCGCGAGCACGGCCGCCGCCGCGCCGTACGCCGCCCGCCGGCAGTACAGCCACAGATACAGCGGAATCAGCGCCATGCGCACAACGCTCATGACGTTCGGAATCGTCAGCACCGCCGACCGGCTCCGTCTTTTCGGCACGCGCCGCACCTCCTCACTCCGGCCGCCGCAGCGGCCGTATAGCTGTATTATATGCGCGCCGAACGGGTTTCAGCAGGCAAAATGCGGCGCGGTCAAACAATGTGCCAAAAATTTTGTGCAGAAAAGGGCTTCCTTTATGGCAGATTGTGTGTTAGTATAAGGTGTCAGAAATATAAGCATGAGGTGTCATGAATATGGTGAAACTCTACATTGACGGTCGGGAAATAGAAGCCGTCGAGGGTCCTGGACGCCGCCCTTGCAGCGGACATCTATATTCCCCATCTGTGTTCCCACCCCGATCTGCCCGTGCAGTCCAACTGCAAGCTCTGCATTGTGAATGTCGAGGGCGAGTCCGGCGTGCAGTGCTCCTGCGAGCTGAAGGTCAGGGACGGCATGCGCGTCACCACCAGAAGCGAGGATCTGATGCATCGCCGCCGTATGGCCATGGAGCTGATGCTGGCCGGTCACCCCCACGACTGTACCGGCTGCAAGCGCTTCGGCAAGTGCGAGCTGCAGACCCTGATGCAGTACCTGAGCGTCGTGAACGCCCGTATGCACCACGTCATCAAGAACTGCAACAACATCAACACCGTGAACCCCGTCATCAGCCGTGAGATGGAGCGCTGCATCCAGTGCGGCCGCTGCGTCCGCGCCTGCCAGGACCTCCGCAAGGCCGGCGTCCTGCAGTACAACAAGAAGGACGGCGAGACCTACGTCGGCACGAAGAACGACCTGCCCCTGCTGGACGCGGGCTGCCGCTTCTGCTCCGCCTGCGTCGCCGTCTGCCCGACCGGCGCTCTCGTCGACCAGGAGGGCGTCTTCCGCACCGACGTCCCCGCCGAGGACAGCCTCGTCCCCTGCCAGGTCGAATGCCCCGCCCACATCGACATCCCCGCTTACATACGCGCCATCAAGGAAGGCCGCTACACCGACGCCGTCGGCATCATCCGCGAGAAGGTCACCCTCCCGCACACGCTCGGCTACATCTGCAACCACCTCTGCCAGACCGGCTGCAAGCACAAGCACGTCGGCCCGGTCTCCGAGGAAGGCCCGGCGCTGTCCATCCGTGATCTGAAGCGCTTCGCCGTCGAGAACGACAAGGAGCAGACCTGGAAGACCAAGGGCTTCATGAAGCCCCGCACCGGCAAGAAGGTCGCCGTCATCGGCTCCGGCCCGACCGGCCTGACCACCGCCTACTACCTCAACAAGCTCGGTCACGACGTGACCATCTACGAGAAGCGCCCGCAGCTCGGCGGCCCGATGACCTCCGGCATGCCCGCCTACCGCCTGCCGCTCGAGTATGTCCAGGCCGAGATCGACTACATCATCTCCACCGGCATCAAGTACGAGCTGAATTGCGAGATTTCCGACGTCGCCGCCCTCAAGGCCGAGAACGACGCGGTCGTCATCTGCGCGGGCGTATCCAAGGGCAAGAAGCTGCCGATCCCCGGCTCCGACTTCAAGCAGGTCTACACCGCCATCGACATCCTCGCCGAGGTACACGCCGGCGAGTCCATGGAGAAGCTCGGCCGGAGCGTCTGCATCATCGGCGCCGGCGCGGTGGGCTATGACTGCGCCCGCACGCTCGTCCGCATGGGCATTCAGGTCAACATCGCCTGCCTCGAGAAGGGCGACAAGATCCTCGCCGACAAGGAGGATCAGGTGCAGGGCCGCGAGGAGGGCATCATCTCCTACGAGGGCCGCAGCTTCGAGGCCGTCGAGGGCACGCCCGAGCAGGTCACCGGCCTGCGCGTCCACACGGTCATCTCCTCCACCTACGACAAGGCCACCGGCCGCGTCACCGAGGTCGCCGAGGAGGGCAGCCAGATGGTCATCCCGTGCGATTCCGTCATCTTCGCCACCGGCCAGCGCCCGGGTCTCGACGACTTCGAGAACTTCGGCATCGAGCTGTCCCGCGGCTTCCCCATCAACCCGGCAAACGGCAAGCCCGAGCACATCACGTCCCTTGACGGCGTCTTCGCCGCCGGCGACGTCATCACGGGCATCAGCTTCGTCATCAAGGCGATCGCGCAGGCCCGCGAGGTCGTGCCCATCGTCGACAAATACCTCGGCGGCGACGGCGAGATCGACGAGACCCTCGTCGAGCGCGAGCGCAGCCCGGAGATCGGCGAGATCGAGGGCTTCGGCATGCTGCCCAGAGTGGAGATGCCGCTCATGAACCCCGAGGAACGCCTCGCGAACCCCTGGAAGTCCGTCAACACCACGTACACCTGCGATGAGGCCAAGTGCGAGGCCACGCGCTGCCTCCAGTGCGATCTCCGCAAGGACGTCGCCAAGACCCGTCTCTGGACGGAGTATTCGATCAAGTAAGGAGGCCATGGAAATGTATCGCGAAGAATATAACGGCGAAATCCCCTCCCGCGACACCCTCACCGCCGGCGTGTGCCCCGTGCAGTGGGCGCTCGGCGTCGCCAGGGCCGCCCGTCTCGCGTCCGACGGCAAGAACGTCATGGGCCGCGACGGCATGACCCAGCTCGCCCAGATCCTCGTCGACCTCACGACCGGCAACGCCGAGGACGACGATATCGAGCTTGTCCGCGAAATCTGCGGCGTCATCACCACGACCCCCGGCTGCGAGCATTCCAGCGCCGCCGCGGCGGATATCCTCTGGAGTCTCGACAACAACACCATGGACTGGATGGGCCACAAGCGCAAGAAATGCGCCTGCGGCGTCTGCTGGGAGAACGCGGCCGCAGCCGCCGCCGGCGAAGGCCGTCAGCGCCGCCGCCGCAGAGGCGCGTCCGCCGAGTAAT
>CAJOFW010000265.1:2785-5337 GCA_905234005.1 uncultured Oscillospiraceae bacterium | reverse complement strand
TGGATGTCGATGTTATTGCCGGCCAGCAGGGCGGTCATCTCGCTGAGCTTGCCGGGCCTGTTCTCGAGAAATACGGAAATCTGTTTGACGCTCATGGTGGTTCCTCCTAATTGAACTTCTCGTGATGAAACTGCTTCTGATGAACCCTCTTCTGATGAAGCTTTGCCTGATTAAGGCAATACCGCACACCCCTATTGTGCGGTGTTGCCTTAAAAGAACTTGCGCCTGTCGATGACGCGGACGGCCTTGCCCTCGCTGCGCTCGATGGTCTTCGGCGCGACGAGCGTGACGACGGCGGTCAGGCCGAGCATGGAGTTGAGGCCCTTGACAAGCTCCTTCTGCCGCTCGGTGATCTCGCCGAGGTTGTCGGTGAACATCTCGGGCGTCATCTCGACGCGCACCTCGAAGGAGTCGGTCGTGCCGACGCGGTCGACGATGATCTGGTAGTTCGCGGGGTAGCCGTAGTTGAGCAGGACGGTCTCGATCTGGCTCGGGAACACGTTGACGCCGCGGATGATGAGCATATCGTCCGAACGGCCCATGAGCCGCGTCATGCGCACATGGGTGCGGCCGCAGGAGCACTTCTCGCGAGTCAGCGAGCAGATGTCGTGCGTGCGGTAGCGGATCATCGGGAAGGCTTCCTTGTCGATGGCGGTGAAGACAAGCTCGCCGATGGAGCCCTCGGGCAGCACCTCGCCCGTCTCGGGGTCGACGATCTCGGCGATGAAGTGGTCCTCGTTGACGTGCATGCCCTTCTGGGCGGAGCACTCGAACGAGACGCCGGGGCCGGACAGCTCGGTCAGGCCGTAGATGTCATACGCCTTGATGCCGAGGGTCTTCTGGATATCCTGCCGCATCTCCTCGCTCCACGCCTCCGCGCCGAAGATGCCGGCCTTGAGGGGGATGTCGTCCGGGCCGAGGCCCATCTCCTGCATGCACTCGCCTATGTACGCGGCGTAGCTCGGCGTGCAGCAGAGGATCGTGGCGTTCAGGTCGCGGATGAACATGATCTGGCGGTCGGTATTGCCGGAGCTGGTGGGGATGGTCAGGCAGCCGACCCTGTGGCTGCCGCCGTTGAGGCCGGGGCCGCCGGTGAACAGGCCGTAGCCGTAGGACACCTGGCAGACGTCCTCGTTCGTGCCGCCGGCGGCCATGATGGCGCGGGCGCAGCAGTCCTCCCACAGGTCGATGTCGTGCTGGTTATAGAACGCCACGACGCGCTTGCCGGTCGTGCCGGAGGTCGACTGGATGCGGATGGCCTCCTGCATGGGCACGCCGAGCATCCCGTAGGGGTAGGACTCACGCAGGTCGTCCTTGGACAGGAAGGGCAGCTTGTGCAGGTCGTCGATGCTCTTGATGTCGTCGGGCGTCACGCCGGCGTCCTCCATCTTTTTGCGGTAGTAGGGCACGTCGTTCCAGACGTGCTGTACCTGCCTGAGAAGCCGCTCGTTCTGGATCGCGACGATCTCCTCCCTGGACGCGCATTCGATCTCCGGCTGATAGTAGTGTTCCATGTATGTACTCCTTCAAGATAGGTTTTTGACTGACAATCACCGCATGGCAGACGCCATTTCAGTTATACCGATTCTATCCCGAAAAGAAGCCGCTTGCAACGCCCGGTTTTTTATTTTATAATAAGCAAAAACTTATACAAGGGGAACTCCATGAACCAGACACAGCTCAAGATCTTCACGGCGGCGGCGGAGAGCCGCAGCTTCACAAAGACGGCGGCGGCGTTTTTCATCACGCAGGCGGCCGTCACGCAGCACATACAGGCGCTCGAGGCGTCGGTCGGGTGCGAGCTGTTCGACCGGCGCAGGCGGCCCGTGCGCCTGACGCAGGCGGGCGAGACGTTTTACGTGGACGCGAAGAACCTTCTCAGGCAGATGGACAGCTCCGTCAGCCGCGCCAAGGACGCCGCCGCCGGCGTCGGCGGGAGCCTGCACATCGGCTTTCTGAAGGGGTACGAGCGCAGCGAGCTGTCCGTCCTCGCCCGGCGCTTCCGGCGGACGCACCCGAACACGTTTCTGACGTTCGAGCGCAAAAGCTCCGACCAGCTCGCCGCCGGACTCATGCAGGGCAGCTACGACATCATCTACACCTGGGACAGCACGAATCTCCGGCAGGAGCCGTCCGTGGCGTGGCGGCGGGTCGACCGCATCCGGCTCGTGGCGGCGCTGTACACGGGCCACCCGATGGCGGGGCGGATGCAGCTTGACCGCGCCGAGCTGCGGGGCGAGAATCTGATCTATATGTCGCCGTCGGAGGACTTCGAGTCCTACGGCGACGCGGTGTTCATCCGGCTCTATCAGGCGTCCGGCTACAGCCCGAACATCAAATTCCGCTCGTCCGACCTCGAGGTGATCCTCATGATGGTCGCGGCGGAGGAGGGCATATCCATCCTCCCGGACTACTTCACGAACAAGCTCGTCGGCGAGGACAATCTGATCTTCGTCCCCCTCACCGGCGAGCATGAGCACGAGGAGATCGACGCGATCTGGCGGCGCGACAACCAGAACCCCCTCCTCGCCGCCTGGACGGCGGAGCCGGAC
>CAJOFW010000265.1:1519-2659 GCA_905234005.1 uncultured Oscillospiraceae bacterium | reverse complement strand
CCCAGCCGGGCGGCGGACATATCCTCGTCCACGTCGTTTCCGACCATCAGGCACGCCTCCGGCTCCAGCGCCATGCGGCGCAGGATCTCCCGGTAGTAGTCGGGGTTCGGCTTGGAATAACCGATGTTCTCGTAGGTCGTGACAAGCTCGAAATCGTCCGGCTCCAGCCCGGCCCAGCGTATGCGGCTCACGGTCGCGATTGCCGGGAAGATCGGGTTTGTCGCGAGGGCGACGCGGCCGCCGCGTGACCGGACGCGCCGGACGGCCTCCGCCGCCCCGGGCGCGAAGCCGCACAGCCCCCTCGCCTGCTGAAACTCGTTTTCGTAGAACGACTCGAACAGCGCCATGTCGCCGCGTGCCCGTTCGCCGCAGGTGACGGCGAAGTCGTCCCAGAACGCCGCCTCGTTCGTGCGTGAGCCGTCGTTTCGCACCATGGCCGCCGTGCCGTGCCACACCGCGTCGATCAGCGCCTGCGGCTCGTAGCCGTGCGGCGCGAGCTTCTTGGCGAGCAGCCTGAAATAGCCCCTCGTGAACGCGTCCTGATCCATCGGGAGCAGCGTCCCGTCCAGATCGAATAATACCGCCTTCAGCATCGTATCCCTCCCCGCGCCGCGTCCGTGATCGCGCTGTATTCGCGCTGTAATAACGCGGCATGGGGATATTATAGGGGAACGCCGCCGTTTTTGCAAGCGGCGGCGCTCCGTCGGGCCGTCGGCGCGGCCGCTCCGTCACACCGTCAGCGTGCCCGTCTCGTCCTCGAGCAGGATGAGTATCCGCTCCTGCGCGCCCGTGACCGCGTTCACGTACAGCAGAAACCGCCGGTCCTCGTCTGCGCGGCAGGAAAACTCGTGGCAGTACCGCTCCTCCCCGCCGTCGGACGGGATGACCGCCATGCGGTGGCCCTCGACCGTGAGAAGCGGCGACACCGCCGCCATCGCGTCGTCCTCGCTCACGGCCGTCTCGGGCAGCACGCGGGCGTGGTGCGCCGTGAGATAGCCCTTCGCGTCGAAGCTCACGACGTCGCCGCTGTCGAGGGCGACGCCGACCTTGATGAGATCGGGATAGCACAGCGCGCCGTCCGTCTCATACGCGAAGTTCACGGTCACGATGCCGTCCTGCGCCATATGGTAGCTCTCGGCC
>CAJOFW010000265.1:0-1313 GCA_905234005.1 uncultured Oscillospiraceae bacterium | reverse complement strand
CGTCGACGCCGAGAAATTCCGCCGCCGCGGACGCCGACGCCGCCTCGCCCGCCTCGGGCAGACCGTCCAGCGCCAGCGCCGACCGGCTTCTCGCCGCCTCGGAGAACGGCCCGTCGTAGATGAGCGTCGGAAGCTCGGGGAATTCCTGCTCCATGCCGCGCAGGGCCGTCCCGGCCAGCGGGGCCTCCCCGCCGCCGCCGGCGCCGTCGCCGTCGCCGTCGCCGCTGTATTCGCCGCCGTCTGTACCGGCGTACTGAACGCCGCCGCTGTCCCCGGCCGCGTCGGCGGCGGCGTATACCTCCTCCATCGTCAGGCTGCCCGCCATGATACGGGCCTGCATATCCCGCAGATTCATCGACAGGATCGACGCGGTATCGGCAAGCTCCGTGAGATTCTGAAGCTCCTCGCCGGTGTAGCCGCCCGCGCCGCCGACCGTCCGGGCCAGCGTGCAGGCGTAGTCACCGGCCCGGGACAGGAAGCCCGACATCCGCTCAAGCTCCTGCGACGAATACGGAAGCTCCCCCATCGCCATCTGCGCCGTGACGGCGCGGCCGAATATCTGCGTGCACAGGGCGCTCTCGAGCGCCGGATCCGTGACGTACAGGCTCTTTTCGAGCGCGTTTGACAGCTCCGACACGCTCGTGACAAGCTCGTCGAAGGCCCGCTGCGTACCGGCGCGGGCGTACAGCTCCATGCTTCCGGCGCGCCGCGCCGTCATGATCGCGAACGCGCCCGCGCAGACAAGCCCGGCGGCCAGAAACGTGATGACGCGTACGGTCGTTCTCTTTTTCATAAAAACACCTCTTTGGGATTAGCTTAACCCCAAAGAGGCGCGTATAAATTGATAAAATTATCCCAGTTGTCCCATTATCCCCGGTTATTCCGGTTATCCCAGTCTCGCAAGACCGTCACGCATACGGCGGAGCGTCTCGTCCCGGCCGAGGATGCGGCACAGCTCCACAGCCCCGCCCGGCGTGACGGCGGTGCCGGTCACGGCGATGCGGACGGGCCACATGAGCTTCGCGTTCTTGACCTCCAGCGTCTCCGCGAGGGATACGAGCGCGTCGTGGATATGTTCGTCGTCCCACGCCTCGAGCGCCTCGAGGACGGGCAGGGCGGCGGTGAGCATCTCCCTGGCGCTCCCGGCGTCGGATTTTGATTTTTTGTGCGTGTACAGCTCGACGTCGTAGTCGGGCAGCTCGTCGAAGAAGCCGAGCTTGCCGGGGATATCGGTCAGCACCTCCGTGCGCTGCTGCAGAAGCGCCGCGATGGCGTCAGCGTCGATGGCGGGGTTTTTGACCGCCTGCCGGATG
>CAJOFW010000264.1:2882-4800 GCA_905234005.1 uncultured Oscillospiraceae bacterium | reverse complement strand
CCGGCTCCGTCACACGCGGACAGATCGTCCTGATGCTCTACCGCATGGCCGGAAAGCCGACGGTCACGAATACGACGAACCCGTTCACCGACGTGAAGAAGTCCGACGCCTGCTACAAGGCCGTGCTCTGGGCCGTCGAGCAGGGCATCACGAAGGGCACGAGCGCCACGACGTTCTCGCCGAATAAGAACTGCACGCGCTATCAGCTCGTGACGTTTTTGTATCGGTTCAACGACCTGATGAAATATATCTGATCCCGTCTTTACAGAACGCCGACGGAGCTTCGACCGTCTCCCCGCCGGCGTCCGAATAATACGAAAACCGCGCATGATATCACGCGCCGGCCCCTCCCGTTTTCGGGAGAGGCCGGCGTTTTTGCGCAAAGCGCTTGAAAAACCGCATCTGGCGTTGTATCATGACAAAAAGATAAAGCAAAAATGATATTATGAGGTGATTGCACTAATGGACGTCATGGAAGCCATTGAAAAGCGCCGCAGCATCCGGCGGTATCAGGACGCGCCCGTATCGCGTGAGCAGCTTGCGCGGTTTCTCGAGGCCGTACGCCTTGCGCCGTCGTGGAAGGATCGGCAGTGCTGGAATGTGATCGTGCTCTCCGACCGGGAGCGCATTCTGAAGCTCGGCGAGCTGCTGCGCCAGAACCCCGGCAGGACGGTCTTCGAGACCGTGCCGTATTTCATCGTGTTCACCGCCGACCCCGAAAAGAGCGGCGTTCGCGACGACAAGCCGTATTACATGACCGACGTCGGCATCGCGATGCAGAACGCCGTCCTCGCGGCGGAGGAGATGGGCCTCGGCACCTGCTGGGTAGGCTCGTTCACCGAGGGGCCGATCCGGGAATTTCTCGGCGTGCCCGATCATCTGCGCATCGTCGCGATGACGCCGCTCGGCGTCCCCGCCGAGGCCCCGGACGCAAGACCCCGCATGAGCATGGCGGAGCTTGCGTATGAAAACGCCTGGGGCCGGCCTCTGGCCGAATGATGTGGATGCTGCACGGCTGATACATTAGATTCCCCGGTCGGGCAGGGAGGCTCACGCGATGTCGTACCCCTCGGCAGCAAGCAATTCCATGGCTCTGTCGAAGCTCTCAGCCTTGACGAGAATGTAATCCGTGTTCCAGGTCGAGACAGCAAAGATACCGATCCCGTTTTGCGCCAGTATCCCGGTCAGCCGTGACAGAACGCCGACCATGGAGAAGTCCAGCACGCCCTGTATGCGAAACCCCCTCCAGCCGTCGTCACGCGCCGTCGTGCGCTCCGGTGTGTCGCAGGTTTTGCAGACAAGGGATATCTCCTCGTCCGTCCGACCGATGAAATAAAACGAGCCGTTCAAGTCCAAATCGACCGTCGAGGCCGTTTTGCAGATCGTCAGATCAAAATCCAGTTTTTTCAATTCCATTGCCTGCTCCCGATTCTCCGACCCCGTGTGTGCGAGGCAGCGGTGTGCGGACAAAACAGCCGCCCGAACAATGTGTTCAGCATATCGTTCGGACGGCTGTCATAGTCTTTCGGCGCTTCGCCAACGCGCACGCCGATATCACGCGCTCCGCTGCCCGGCAATCTCCTTGACCTGCTCGACCGTCAGCCCGGCGCCCTGCGCCACCTGCTCAAACGAAAGCCCCATTCCAAGAAAACTCAGCACGACCTCGACCTTCGTCTGCCAGGCCGTTTCGTTCCGCATATCCTCCAGCATCTTGCACATGGTTCCTACCCCCTTCTCGTCGTGCTTGTAATACCGCGCCTTGTTCGCCAGGGCTCCGAAATGCATATCGTCCGGGTCGGCGCAGAAGAAGTCGTGCATGAGCTTTGCAAGCTCTGTCGTGCCCTCTCGCATTTCGCCGTTTACGTAGACGATGTGCTCGCCGTCGTCAAACGGTTTGCCCGTCGTGACGATCTGGCGC
>CAJOFW010000264.1:0-2871 GCA_905234005.1 uncultured Oscillospiraceae bacterium | reverse complement strand
CGTGATGAAGATCACATACGTCTCTGGCAAAGCCTCAAAATCGTCGCCCGGCTTTAATAAGTGTGCGTCTAAAATGCTCGAATGATACCGCGCGCGCTTGCGTCCCGCGCCGCGGTCGGAGCGCTGAATCTCGATGTCGATCTCGCGGTTTTCGCTGTCCACCGCGTCGATATCAAACCAGATGTCCCGCCCCTGCAGATTCTTCCGCACCGCCTGCGCCTTCACGCTTTTGACCGCGATGTCGTCGCGCCCGAGAATCACGCGCAGTAATAACTCCGTCGCCTCGATGTTGTATGAGCCGCAGACGCTGTATGCGCCGCAGATCCTCCTGATGCATCTGTTCCCTGTCCGTCCCGATCACCCGCCTTCCGCTGCTTTTTCTGTTACCATCATAGCAAAGCTTCGCCGTGTTTGCAAGCACAATTATGGAAGCGCTGATTCGATCGGCGTGCGCCGGGATTGATGCGGCGCCCCCGGCATATCACCCGCCGCTTTGGGAGCCTGCAGCGCACCGATGATTGTGAGTTGGGCTTCGGCTTTATCTTGCGTTGAACACCGATTTCGCGAGGCTTCCGGTTTTGAACAGCGTGAAGCACAGCAGCACCGTGTAGCCCATGCACGTCCATATCGCCTTCGAGATGTCCGCGTCGAGCGCGATGTTCTGCACCAGCACAGCGTAGATCGCCACGCACACGATGATGAGAAACGCCTGAAAGCCCAGCGCGAACAGGGAGCGCAGATAGCTCTGCCCCATGCCGCCGCCAAGCTCGCGCTCCAGCATCGCGGCCATCGGGATCGGCGCAACGGACGTGACGAGATAGATCTCCACCATGCGCCCGTAGACGATCACGAATATGCAGATAGACAGCGCCGGCATGGTGATGCGCATAATGAGGCTCTGGAAAAACAATCCGAGCAGCGACCCGGTTTCCATGGCCTCCAGCTCGGTTTCCAGATCGACAAGAACGGCGGCGGTGTCGATCGACGTGTCCGATACGACCACGCCCGCCGCGCCGCCCACTACGCGCTGCGCGACGTCGAAAACCGCCATGACGATGTTCCACGTGTTCGACACGATGAGCACCGCCGCCGCCGTTTTGAGCGCCCACTTCAGGAGCACCCAGAAATCGATGTCGTGCATGTTGTTTTTCTCCGTAATGATACGGATGAGCTCCAGCGTCATCACGAACGCGAGGATCACGCCCGCGATGGGGAGCATCACGTTGATCGAGAGATTGCGGATCATATTATATATGCCGCTGTTCCACGCCTGCGGCGATGTGCCGACCTGCGCGGCTATCTCGGAAACGCGCTCGTTTACCGAGTCGAACATCCCGGTCAGATTGGCGATAATACCGCTTGTCAGAATCTCTCTGATCCAGTCGTTTATCCAGTCAGCAACCAGGCGTCATCCCCCCTTATACAGCACGTCCCCGCGCAGGGCGGGGACGTGCCAAAGCCTTGGAATCAGCCGAAAAGCCCGGACAGCAGCGGCACCAGCGTGATCCCGATAAGAGCCACGCCGCCGCCCGCCATGAGCTGCTTCATACCCTGCGACTTCGCGCCCGATAGCGATAGGTAAGGCTTTGATGTAATCTCCACCTTTTCCCCCGCTTCACACCGTGCATGCGGCTTTCACCGCACACGGCGTTCCATCGAAAATGAACGTCCATGTTTTCAAACACAACTTACACACTTCGGTACAGCGTGCAGAACAGTTATTCGATCACTGGCATTCCTGCCAGCTCTCGCAGATGATTGAGCTTTTTCCGTTGCTTGCTTTTCAGTTGGAGCATTGCCAGATACGTTTTCACAGTTTCTTCTCGAACAGCATGGATCAGGATATGCACTTCCTCGGTCACAAGGACAAGGTTGCTGTAATTGTCCGTCCCACCGTTTTTCAACGGCACCTTATGATGACAATGCACGTTGTGGGGCAGAAGCTCCACGCCTGTCACTGCGCACCGTCCGTATTGGGCGGCGAACAGTGATATGCGATTGTCAGCATATTCGACTGATTTATCCAGCACGGGATTTTGCATAAGCCATATCATGGTTCCGGTATTGATACCGAGGTTTTTATGTATGGCTTCCCGTCCTTCCGGTGTATATCGGTTGACGGTTTTCCTCTTGTGCTGGGCATCCTTTGTCCGAACATACCCTATGGGTATCAAGGCATGTCCATTCAAAAACCGAAGCTGCTTACTTTTTCCATACCGGTCTTGAATATATCCGCTTTGTATCTTTCCATTCCTGGTCAGGCCGGGCAGTCTGTTCATCATCCGCCGTTTCAGACCAAAGGCGATTTTGGGAAAATCTTCACTGACCCTTGTAGCATAGCGGTAGTAATTGTGTAGGCCGAAAACCACGGAGTTGTATTTCTGAATGGCGGCGTATTGCGCTGTTTCAGTTCCGGCATTCTGGATGTCCGTGATCGCCGCAGCAATCGTTTCCTTTGCTTTGGCAATGGCCTTATCGCGCATATGCGAACAGACTGTGTACTTGCCGCCCTTTGGAATGACCTTGAGCTTGAATCCCAGAAACTCCGAGTACCGCTGTTTCAAGTTGATGACCTTCGATTTTTCCGGGCTGATTTCCAGCCCCAACCGGTCTTTCAGCCATAGCTTTACTGCCTCGAACGTTTTGAGCGCGTCCTGACGGCTCCGGCAGAAAATTTTGAAGTCATCCGCGTATCTTACGATATACATCTCTTTGAGGTTGCTGCCCCGCAGCGCTCGATAGACATGACTTTTGATCGTCGTGCCACTGGCGTTCTGCCGGGTTTTGTAATCGTAATGCGTGGGCATATTCTCCCATTGGGACGATACCCACCAATCAAGCTCATTGAGAACGATGTTTGACAGCAGGGGA
>CAJOFW010000263.1 GCA_905234005.1 uncultured Oscillospiraceae bacterium | reverse complement strand
CATGCAGACGACCGAGGTCAAAATCCCGATGTACAAGGTCGTGACCGTGTTCGACCTGAGCCAGACGGAGGGCCGACCGCTGCCAACGCTCGCGGAGACCCTGACGGGCGACGTACAGCAGTATGAAATCTTCATGGAGGCGCTCAAACGCTCCGCACCTGTGCCGATGGAATTCGCGGCCCTGCAGCCGAGCATGGACGGATATTTCAGCCAGAGCGACCAGAAGATCGTGCTGCGCGAGGGCATGAGCGAGGTGCAGACCGTATGCGCCGCGATACACGAGACGGCGCACGCGAAGCTGCATAACCGGCTGATGGTGTCGGACGCGGAATACCGGCGCGGCACGCTGTTCGACCGGCCCGTTCTGTTCACGGACGCGAAGATCAACAGGGATAAGCTGCCGCTCGGCCTGCATGCCTACGATCTCCGGTCAAGGCCGGAGGCCCCGGATATCCCCGCGATGCTGGAGCCGAAGGTGCTGTCCAATTTCGCGGGCAGCGTCATCACCGATATGTCGCTCACCATGCCGGAGAAGGGCTTCATCGACGTCGCGGACAGGCTCACGCTGGAGGACGACCGCGTCACGATGCGCACATATTACGCCGAGGTTCTGCCGGAGATGGCGAACAAAAATAACCGCACACAGGAGGTGGAGGCGGAGTCGATCGCCTACTCCGTGGCCGCGTACTACGGCATTGACACGGGCAGCAACAGCCTCGGTTATATCGCCTCGTGGTCGTCCGACAAGCAGCTTCCCGAGCTGCGGGCGAGCCTCGAGACGATCACGGCGACGGCCTCGCGGCTCATCACCGATATCGACCGCCATTTCGCCGCGATATGCAAAGAGCGCGGCCTTGACCGAACGGCGGAGCCGACGGCGGAGCGGCCGGGCGAGGCGCTGTTTCTGGTGGACGATTCCCTGTACCTGCGCATCCGGCAGAAGCCGGACGACATCAATTACGACTACGCGCTGTATACCGCCGATTCGCTCAAACGCATGGACGCGGGCGAGACGATCCTGCCCGAGGATTCGGTGCTGATCGGCGCGCCGTTCGTGCAGGTCGCGGAGGATCTCCTGCGGGAAATCGGCGTGGGATATTCGGCGCTGCAGCATCAGCCCCCGGACAGGCTCGCAGAGATCGACGCGGCGAACACCGTTACAGCGCAGACGGTACAGAAACCGCCGGAGGCAGAGGAACCGGAGAAAACAGAGGAGAAACCGGAAGCGACGGAGCCGGTGAAAACAGAGGAGAACCCGGAAAAAACAGCCGAACCGGAGAAGCCGGAAGCGACGGAGCCGGTGAAAACGCCGCCGGAGGCGCATGCTGAAGCACCGGCACAGCCTGACGAAATACCGGCGGCGGCCATGCCCGAGCCGGCGATTTCTCTCGATGCCTATCCCCGCCCGAACGAGGCGATGCCGGAGGATATCCTCGTCGTGAACGGCTATGACAACGCCGATCTGCTTCCAATATCCCGTGAGCAGGCGCACGAGCTGATGGAGCAGGACTTCACCATCTACAGCGTCGGCGCGGACGGCGAGGCGGTCGTGTGCATGGAGCACGGCGAAATCGACGAGGCCGGGCAGAACGGCGTCGCCGCGATTTTACGCGACGAGTGGGAGATGAGCGAACCGTTTCGGGCACGGATAGCCGACCGGCTGGACAGGCAGGAGGAACGCGAGGCGGCGTTCGCGGCGCATCCGGGCGACAGCATGGCCATCTACCAGCTCGGCGCGTCGCCGGAGGCGCGGGAGCGCCTGTTCATGGACGCCGGCTGGCTCGAGAAAAACGGCATGACGCCCGATAAATCCATGTACGACCTCATCTACACCGCGCCGCTGAACGACCGTTCGCTCGAGGATATTTTCTACGATTTCAACATGAACCGCCCCGCCGATTTCGGCGGCCATTCGCTGTCCGCCAGCGACGTCGTCGCGGTCAATCGCGGCGGCGATATATCCTTTCACTACTGCGACCGCGTGGGCTTCCGGGAGCTGTCCGATTTCGGAGAGAGCTATCTGAAAACCGCCGAAATGAGCATGGAGGATGATCTCAATATGCTCGACGGCATCATCAACAACGGCCCAAGGGAACCGTCTGCGGAAGCGGCGAGAAACGATGATAGACGCCCGGGAGACACATCACCCGGACGCGTGCCGATCCACGAGCAGCTCCGCCGTCCGACGCCGCCGGCGGCGGAAAAAACAGCGCCCAAAAAGGGCGCGGAAAGGGATGCAATATGACAAGGGAGGACGAGCTTTTCACCTACGACGAGCAGGTGCTGATCGGCATCTACAACCCCGGCAGCCGCGACGATCTGATCCGCGAGCTCGAAAAAATGCGCGGCTACCTCGACCCCGATGAAGCAGAGCTCCGCGAGCTGACCGACAGCGTCCTCGAAAAGCTCCGCGACATGACCGACGAGGACTTCGCCGCGCTGGATTTTGACGCGGTAATATAAAACCCGGGGGAACAGGTATGGCGCCTGTTCCCCCGGATTTATTCGTTGTTGCGAATGAATGCAGATGAGCGTTTACTGCAGCCGCGAGAGGATATCGTCCAGCGACTGGCCGCTTTCGAGGAGCCTTTGGACGGCGTTTTGGATTTCGGCTTCCTTCGCGGCGGCGAT
>CAJOFW010000262.1 GCA_905234005.1 uncultured Oscillospiraceae bacterium | reverse complement strand
ATCCGGTACGGCGAAAGGCTCGGCATCGAGACGCCGGTCAACGAGTATCTCCTCCGCCGCGTCCGCGAAATCGAGGCGGAATACTGATACGCCGCCGGACGAAAAACGCCGGCCGCCGCGCAAAAGCCCCATATTCAGAAAAAACCTGAAAATTCCCTCCGATGCAAAGTTGCATATCGGGGGGAATTGTGCTAATATATTACTTTAGGTATACATAACCATTCGACAGGCCGCGTGTATGCGGCCGCTTCACCGCCGCATCGGGCGGCAAAGGAGACACCATGAATATTATCTACGGCATACTTCTCGGACTTGTGCAGGGCGTAGCGGAGTTTCTGCCCATATCAAGCTCCGGCCACCTCGCCCTCGTTGAGAAGCTCCTCGGCGCGGGCGGCGCGATGGTCGCCACGATGGACGACAGCGCCTTCTTCAATATCATGCTCCACCTCGCGACGCTGGCCGCCGTCATCGCGGCCTACCGGACGGACGTGCGCGATATGATCGTCGAGTTCATCGCGATGGTGCGCGGCCTCCGGCGCGGCGAGAGCCTGATGAGCGGCAACATCCCCGTGCGGCGGCTCATCCTCATGATTCTCGTATCGACGCTGCCGCTGTTTCTGATCCTGCCGTTCCACCACGCGATCGAGGGACTGGCCGACGTGCCGTGGTTCATCGGCGCCGCCCTCATCGTGACGGGCCTTCTGCTCTACGTCGCCGACCGTATGCCGCAGGGCCGCAAGACCGAACGCGACATGACCGTCGTGGACGCGGTCGTCATCGGCCTTGCGCAGGCGCTCGCGACGATGCCCGGCCTCTCCCGTTCGGGCACCACGATCACGGCCGGCATGGGCCGGGGGCTGCGGCGGGATTTTGCCGTCCGGTTCTCGTTTCTCATGAGTCTGGTGTCCGTGCTCGGCGCGGTCGTGCTCTCGCTGATCGACGTCATTCAGGACGGCGTGGATACGTCGCTTCTTCCGGCGTGCTTTGTCGGGATGCTCGTGGCGGGCGTCACCGGCTATTTGTCCATCCGGCTGCTGCAAAAAATCGTCGCGAAAAAGCGCTTCGGCGGCTTCGCGTACTACTGCTGGATCGTGGGCGTCGTCTCCATCATCCTCTCCATCGCGCTTTGACGCTTCTCCGGGAAGACCGGACGGACTCGACCGGAGCGGAGACAACGGGTGCTTATACTGTTCTCCGATGAAAAGCGTTGTTCCGTTACCGGGCGCAAAGCCCTGGAAGCGCTGCCTTTTCGAAGCGAATACAAAGCTCTTTTGATACCTTTTCTTTGGGGGAAAGGTATTACATCGGCAGAGACATATTTGAGGTACACATACGATGGCTACAAATAAAACTTCCGACAATCGCACACGCGGCGCGTCGGCCGCGAATCAGCCGGTAACCACGGCGATCGTGCCGAACGCGGCGAAAAAGAACACCTCCTCCGGCCCGCGGTCATCGAGCGGTACACGCGGTTCATCGACCGGCACACGCGGCAGCACACCCGGCGCAAGACCCGGCACGCGGGGCAGCGCGGGCACCGGCGCGAAGGATCAGACTGCCCGCACCGGCGCGAAGGATCAGACTGCCCGCGCCGGCGGCAGGACGGCGCAGCCCGCCGCCCCACGGCGGCCCATCCGGCGGGAGGTCACCGCGATCGTGCTGCTCTTCGTCGGGCTTGTATCGCTGATCGCGTTCTCCACGTCGGAGGCGTGGCTGCTGTCGGGCTACCGCACGCTGGTTCGCGGGCTGTTCGGCTGGGGCTTCTATTTCGCGCCGATATCGCTGTTCTGGGGCGCGTACATCATGTTCTACCACAAGGGACGGCCCGTGGCCCTGCGGCTTACCTGCGTGTGCCTTTTGACACTCGTATTCGGCGCGTTTGTGCACATGCTCCTGTGCGACGAGCGCTTCTTCATATCCAGCTTCGCAAACGGGGTCAGGGATCTGTGGGATCTCGGGCAGGTCACCTCCTCGAAATGCGGCGGCGTCCTCAGCGGTATCCTCGGCACCCTGTTCCGCTCGGCGGTCGGCAAATTCGGCGCGTTCGTCATCCTGACGGCGGCGTTTCTGCTGCTTCTGATCGAGGCGCTGAACCTCTCGCTTCCGCTGATCTGGGAGGCGGTCAAGACCTGGTTCCAAAACCGCCCGCGCCTGTTCTACGAGCCGGAGGATGACGCAGAAGAGCCGGAGGAGGATGAGGATCTCCTCGACCCGGAGGATTATCTCTTCCCGCTGGACGGCAGCTCGCCGCCCTCGATGCGGACGCTGAACGCCGCTTGCTGGAAAACACTTTCACCGCCCGCCCCGACGAAGCCGCGTCAGCGTGACGCGAAGTGGGAGGAACGCAAAAACCGCATATTCGACACCCAGGACGTCCGCCGCGGTCGGCGCACACCCATCGGGCAGGCGCTCATCGACGAGCAGAACGCCGTGTGGGCCAGAGAGGCGGCGTCCAAACGGGCGGCGGCGTCCGCCCCGGAGAGAAGGGCCGGTTCCAAGACCGCCCCGGCGGGAAAGACCGCCCCGGCGGGGAAGAACGCCCCGGACGGGGAGAGCGTATCGGACGGGGAGTCTTTGCTCGAAAACGTGCAGATCGAATCCGCCGACCTCGACGACGGCGCGGCAAGTCCCACGTCCGGCAAGCTGTCCATCGACAGGGACGCGGAGGCGGCGCTTGTCGCCCGTGAGATCGAGGAAAACGCCCGGCAGGCGGCGGAGGAGCCGGAATACATCTTCCCCGACCTTGGCCTTCTCAACAAGAGCGGGCCGGACGCCGATACCGGCTCGGCCGAGGTCGACGAGAACGAGGCCCAGCTCGAGACGGCCATCCGCAGCTTCGGCGTCGGCGCGACGATCACGGGAGCCATCCGCGGCCCGGCCATCACCCGCTACGAGCTGCGCCTCGATCAGGGCGTGAAGCTCAACAAGATCACAAACCTCGCCGGCGATATCGCCCTGTCTCTCGGCGTGTCCAACGTCCGCATCGCGCCGATTCCCGATAAGATCTCCACGGTCGGCGTGGAGGTTCCGAACCGTGTCGTCAAAACGGTCTGGCTCGGCGACGTCATCGACTCGGCCGCCTTCCGCACGGCACAGTCAAAGCTCAGCGTCGCCATGGGCAAGGACATCAGCGGCAACGTCATCATCGGCAACATCGCCCGTATGCCGCACGTCCTCATCGCCGGTACGACCGGCTCCGGCAAATCCGTCTGCATCAACGCCCTTATTCTGAGCCTTCTGTACAAATCCCGGCCGGAAGAGGTCAAGATGATCATGATCGACCCCAAAATGGTCGAGCTTGGCATATACAACGGCATGCCGCACCTCTACGTCCCCGTCGTCACCGACCCGAAGAAGGCCGCCGGCGCGCTGCAGTGGTCGGTCGTGGAGATGCTCAAGCGCTACCGCCTGTTCTCCGAACACGGCGTGCGGGACATCGCCGGCTACAACGACTATCTCCGGCGCAGCGGCGAGCCGACGCTTCCGCAGGTCGTCATCATCATCGACGAGCTGGCCGACCTCATGATGGTCGCGTCGAAGGAGGTCGAGGAATCCATCTGCCGCGTGGCCCAGATGGGCCGTGCCGCCGGTATGCACCTCGTCGTCGCGACGCAGCGTCCGTCGTCGGACGTCATCACCGGACTCATGAAGGCGAACATCCCGAGCCGCATCGCGTTCGCGGTGTCCAGCTCGCTCGAAAGCCGCATCATTCTCGATCAGCAGGGCGCGGAAAAGCTCGTCGGCATGGGCGATATGCTCTATTCCCCGATCGGCCTCGGCAAGCCCGTGCGCGTGCAGGGCGCGTTCGTGACGGACGAGGAACGCGAGGCGATCATCAACTTCGTCAAGCGTGAGGCGGAGGCCGACTACTCCGACGAGATCATGTTCGAGATGGAGAAGGCCGCAAGCCGGGAGAGCGCCGCCGAGCCGGCCCCGGAGCCGGAGCCGAAGAGCGATTACGACGAGCTGCTGCCCCAGGCCGTCGAGGTCATATTCGAGACGCAGCAGGCGTCCGTTTCGATGCTTCAGCGCCGTCTGAAGCTCGGCTATTCCCGGGCGGCGAGGCTTGTCGACCAGCTCGAGGAGATCGGCGTCGTCGGCCCGTTCGTCGGGTCGAAGCCGCGTGAGATTCTGCTCACAAAGCAGCAGTGGCAGGAGATGCAGTACGCCCAGGGCACCGCCCCGACCGACACCATCGCCGGCGCGTTCAGCCAGATCGTCGACAACGCCGCATTCGCCGCCGCGAACAACTCGGACAACGCAAACGACGCCGACGCTTTGGCGGCTCCGGATGCTTTGGACGCACAGGATGCTTCGGCCGCTCCGAACGCTGCGGACGCCCGTGAAACCGTCCCGGCGGACGGCGACGACGACGTGCCGTGGTACGACGGCGAGGACGAAGCATGATGGACAACCCCGCCCCGCTGCCGCCGGAGCAGCTGCGGCAGATCGGCGTTCTGAACCTCGCCCACGCCGGCGACGCGGTGTATGAGCTTCTCGTGCGCACGCACGTCATCGCAGGCCACGCCGCGATGAAGCTGGGCGATCAGCACAGGGCCACGACCGCGTATGTATCCGCCCCGGCCCAGGCCGCCGCGATGCGGGCGCTTCTGCCCGCGCTCACGGCGGAGGAGCACGCCGTATGCCGACGCGGCCGCAACGCCCGCGTTCACGGCTGTCCGCCCGGCTGTACGATCGCCGAATACCACGCCGCGACGGCGCTGGAAGCGCTGTTCGGGTGGCTCTGGCTGTCCGGGCAGACGCGCAGGATCGAAGAACTGTTTTCTGTCATCACAGGAGAAGACCATGCCTCTTGACGCGATAACCATATCCGGACTTGCCGGGGAGCTGAACGAAAGGCTCCCCGGCATGAAAATCTCGCACATGGTGATGCCGTCGCCAGTGGCGGAGCTCAGACCGATGCAGGCATAGTAGCCCTTCTTGGCAAAGTGCTCCGGGAACGCCCGGGTCTGCCTGACGACGGCGGAGTATGAGAACCCGCCGCAGCCGCCGATGTTCTGTATGCTCCTGCGCAAATACATCGCCGGCGCACGCGTCCGGCGTGTGACGCAGCCGGAACGGGAGCGGATGCTTCTCATCGACCTGCTCGCCTACGACGAGATGGGGGCGGAGGTATCCCGCACACTGGCCGTGGAGCTGCTGGGCCGCAACGCGAACCTGATCGTCGTCGACGGCGACGGGCGCATCATCGACGCCGCCCGCCGGGTGGACGCGGAGATGAGCCCCCTGCGCCAGCTCATGCCCGGTCTCATCTACCGCCTGCCGCCGAAGCCGGAGGAGGGGCGGTATTCGGGCCTCTCGCCGCTCATCCGGCGGGAGCTGGAGTTCCGGGGCCTGCCGACGACGTGGGAAAACGCCGTGGAATTGATCGAAGGCCCGACCATGCTTGTGGAGAACGGCGCGCCGAAGGACTTCACGTTCCTGCCCGTGCTGCAGTACGGGCCAGGTGTCGAGAGCGTGCGTTATCCCGGCTGGTCGGCGCTGATCGAGGCGTTCTACCTCGAACGCGACCGGGCCGAGCACATGCGAAGCCGCGCAAAGTCGATGGCAAAGCTTGTCCGCAGCGCCGTCGGACGCACGGAGCGAAAGCTCGCTCTCCGCGTCGGCGAGCTGGGCGCGACCGAGGATCGCGAGACCGACAAGCGCCGGGGCGACCTCATCACCGCGAACATATGGCGCATGAAGCCGGGGGAGGGGAGCCTCGTCACCGAGGACTTCTACGAGCCGGACAGCCCGCTCGTCACGATCCCGCTCGATACCCGCAAAAGCCCGCAGCAGAACGCCGCGCAGTATTATAAACAGTATACAAAGAAAAAGACGGCCCGTGAGCACCTGACCGGTCTCATCGAGGAGAACACGGCGGAGCTGGAGTACCTGCGCTCCGTCGCCGATGAGATCGACCGCGCCCGCAGCCGGGCCGATCTCGAGGACATCCGCGCCGAGCTGGAGGCGGGAGGCTATGTCCGCCCGGTGAAATCCGTCGGCAAAAAGGTCAAAAAGCCGAAGCCCGCGCCACCGTACCGCTATACGACGACGGCGGGGCTGGAGGTCTTCGTCGGCCGCAACAACCTCCAGAACGACGAGCTGACCTTCCGCACCGCCCGGCGGTCGGATATGTGGCTGCACGTACAGAAGCTGCACGGGGCGCACGTCATCCTGTGCTGTCACGACGCGGAGCCGGACGAGCAGAGCGTCTACGAGGCCGCCTGCCTCGCGGCGTACCACTCCGAGGGCGCGGCTGCGGGCCGCGTCCCCGTCGACGCGACGCTCGTGCGTTTCGTGAAGAAGCCGCGAGGGGCGCGGCCGGGCAAGGTCATCTACACCGACCAGCGCACGATCATGGCGGAGCCGCGCCCGGATATTCCATGATTTTACCATAAATACCGTATGTTTTGTGGTTATTATAACGCTTGACAGTCGGATTTGGTTAGATTATAATTTATTAAGC
>CAJOFW010000261.1 GCA_905234005.1 uncultured Oscillospiraceae bacterium | reverse complement strand
AATCCATGGGGCGGAAGCGGCTATGATCCCGTTCCTTGACCGTTGCCCTTTCAACAGTCAACAGTCAACAGTCAATGGTCAATGGTCAATAGCCAATGGTCAATAGTCAACAGTCTCGTCTTTATACGTCCTCCAGATATACACAATGGCCATGGCGCTGGCGAGTGTGCAGGCGATGGTCACCGGTATGGAGCCGTGTACATCCGTGAATTGCATGTTGTCGGTATCGATGCCGCGTCCTTGCAGGGTGAAATCAATCAGTATGGAGAGGGCGTTGTGTAGTATATGCGCCAGAATGGGAAGCCAAAGCGAGCGGCTCCAATAGAAGAGATAACCCAGATAGACTCCTAACATGAAACGCGGGATGAATCCGTAGAATTGGAAGTGCAATACGCTGAAGATGAATGCGGTGAGCAGGATGCCCACGTGCGGGTTCTTTGTCCATTTCATCATCAGTGGTTGTAGAGCCCCTTGGAAAAGGAACTCCTCGCAGATACCCGCCAAAACGGCGAATACCATTATGTTGGAAATCAGGTCCCACGAACTACGCTGACTGGTGACGAGCTTAAGGATGTCGTTGGCGGCCTCCTCCAGATTGCGCATGAATTCCGCGATTGTGCCTTCCTGCGGCATGATGTTCTGGTTGAATGAGGATAGCATACCCACAACAGGCAGCAAGGTCATGGAGAGTATCAAAACCATATTGATCATCGATTGCGGTGGCCGGCGATTGGCGGCGTTGTAATCGGTCTGCTCGGATGGCCGTCGGAATCAGACGCCTTTCTCGATCTGATGATCGGACTGACGCTCCGGGGTATGCTGGAAAACGGCCGGTTCGTGTATGCGGTCATGTGCCTGGGCGGCGTGCTGCTTTTTGTCCTCGGCGTTATCGCGTCCAATTTCCGCACCCGGCGGGAAAAACGGCAAAGCCGCCCGATCATCTGATACTTTGTCTTCGCCTCAAAACGGCAGCGTTTCCAAGGCTTTGTGCCCGGTAACGGAACAAAGCTTTTAATTGGAGAACAGTATGATATATCCGATAAAGGAGCTGGATTATGTATTGCAGCAACTGCGGCGCCGGCAACCAGAACGGCGCGAGATTTTGCGAGATGTGCGGCACGCCGCTGGCCGACGCATCCGGGACAGGCGTAAGAGGCGGAGGTCGGAGGGGCGGCTCTGTTCTCACGAGCCTGCGTGAAAGGCTTGTCCCGGCGCTGCGGAAAATCCTTCGGCCCGCGACGGCTGTCATTGCGGCGGTCGTCGTGCTCTCCGTAATCGCGGCGGTATTCGCCGTGCGTCTGCTGAGCCGCAGCGAGTATTCTCTCCGGGAGGACACGCTCGTCATGGGCTACGACGGCGACCTGGACGCGGAGCTTTTCGCATTCGCATCAAACGGTACGGTCATGCACGTCAAGGAGACGCCGGTGTACGCCGCCCCGTCGCTGGACGGGATGCGCTATGCCGTTTTGACAAGCGACAGCAGTCTGTATTTCTTCTCGGCGGACGAGGATGCTCCGAGAAAGATTGCCATGAACGCCGCCTGGTGCCGGATCGCGCCGGACGGGGGCTCTGTGATCTACTATGACGAGCTGACGGAGACGCTCTGTCTCTACACAACGGCCGACGGCCGGCGAACCGTGCTATCGGAGGATGTGCGCAACCCGCGATACGCGACCGTCGCCGCGGGAGGCGCCGTGGCATATTATGAGCAGAAGGATGACAAAACCTACCTGAATGACGGCGGAGATATCACCTATATCGGCAAGGGGCTTATCCCTCTCGCCGTTTCGGACAACGGGAAATACGTCTATCTGGTCGGGGAGGACAACGGGAACGTCTATACCTACTCCGCGAAGAACGGCATCACAAAGCTCTCGTCCGATTGCAGCGGTACCTTCCTGTTTAACAGCGACGCGACGGAGATGCTGTTCGTGAACGGCAGGAACAGAGCGGTGCTCGTTACAGGCGGAGCGAAGCAGACCGAGCTCATGTCGACCGGGTACGGGCTGTACTGCCTGCAGCCGGACGGCGCCGCGTCCATGTACGACGACGCCGGTTCGATTCGGTATGACATCGACGGCTTTGTCGGTCAGTTCGTCGTTGAAAGCGACTCCGGCGGCTCCGTTGTGTACCGGATCAAGCGTTCCGGCGAATGCGAACGGCTCGCCGACAACGTCGACAGCGCCATGGTTGGCGCAGAGGGCGACGACCTGTTTTACACATGCGGCGGCGATTTGTACGCGGCGAGCCCGGACGGAGACGTCGGTGAGTTCCTGCTTGACGACGTGATAAGCGCCGTTCCCGTCGGCAGCGGCGGCTGCGTTTACGCGATCAACGAGGATCACGAGCTGTGGGAGCTCACCGCCAGCGGCCGGAAGGAACGAATCGCCGATGACGTATACTCCGTCGCCGTGTCCGGGCGGAAGGTCGTCTATTACCTTGCGGAGGATTACCGTTCGAGCGATATGTCGCTCTACGCGTACAGAAGAGGCAAATCCGAATTTCTGGCGGAGGACGCCGTCACCCTGACCGATACCGGCGGCTATATCATAGCGAGAACCGATTACCGTGACGGTCTGTGCACTGTCTGCGCCTGCGTCGGAAACGGCCGTCTGTCGCCGCTGATGGAGGATGTCGCCTGGTAAC
>CAJOFW010000260.1:2249-5603 GCA_905234005.1 uncultured Oscillospiraceae bacterium | reverse complement strand
CCCGAGACGGGCAAGAGCAACAACTACCGCTATTACGACGCGTGGGACATAAACTTTCTGATCGACTGCCTGTGGTTCAAGGGCTACGGCTTCGGCATAGAGCAGACGGCGCGGCTTGTCTCCGACAGCACCTACGACGACGTCATGCGCGATATGACCGCCCAGTGCGAGGACATCCGCGCAAGCATCCGCCGCGAGACGATGCTGCTCGAGCGGTCGGAGCAGTATTTCGCCGCGATGCGCCGCACGCGGTCGATGCTCGGGCGGTGCGATCTTGTGTACAGCCCGGAGTTCTGCCGCTACCTGAACCGCCACAACGCTACGAGCACATTACGGAGCTGCGCGGCGTATCGCAGCAGTGGCTGCAGTATATGCCGTTCGTGAACCGCTGCTTCGAGATCGACCGGGCCGACCTCGAGAACCATACGGACAACTACGCCTGGGGCTACTCGATGGGCATGGATTTCGTCGAGAAGCTCGGTGTTCCCATCGAGCCGCCGGTCGTGCGCCTGCCCTCCGAGCCGAGCATCCACGCCGTGTTCACAAGCTCCGGCAAGTCCGAGTTCTCGCCCCGGCATATGCGGTTTGTCGTGGACTACGCCCGGGAAATGGAGCTTCCGATCACCGGAAACGCACGCGGCAACCTCGTCTGCTCGATCATCGAGGACGGAAAGCTCACCTTTTTCGAGGTGTGGCTGCCCGTGGAGCCGCGTGAGGGGCTTGTGTTCGCCCACCCCGAACGCGCCGGAGGCGTCCGCCATGGCTGACCGTATCGAAGCGGAAGGCATCGCCGCCGACAGCGTAACCGCAGACCGTATCGCCGTCGGGCGTGTGTGCGCCCTCGTCCTCGCCGGGGGACGCTCCGCCCGCATGGGAACGGACAAGACGCTCCTGCCGATCGGGGACGGCACGATGCTTGAACGCGCCGTCGCGTTCTGGCGGTCGTGCGATTTCATCGAGAGCGTCCTCGTCGCCGTCGGGACGCAGACGCATTTTGACTGCCTGCCCGAGGGCGCGATCCCGGTTTTCGACCTGTACCCCGGCTGCGGCCCGATGGCGGGGCTGCACGCGGCGTTTGCGCAGACCGACGCGGACGTATTGTTCGTCAGCGCCGTGGACATGCCGTTTCTGCGCCGGGACGCCCTTCCGCCGATGCCGGTCGGGGACGCCGCCGTCTGCGTGAAGGACGGCGTGCCCGAGCCGCTGCTCGGCGCGTACCGCCGCACGGCGCTGCCGGCGATCGAGCGCAGCCTCGCCCGCGGCGACCGGAAAATGCGCCGCCTGCTGGATTGCATCGACACCGAATACGCCGCCCTGCCGCCCGAAGCCGCGTCCGCCGCCGGAAACCTCAACACGCGGGGAGACTACCTCCGGGCGCTGGCCGGTACGCCGCCGATGCTCGTGTGCATGGGCTGGTCCGGCTCCGGCAAGACGACGTTTCTTGAAAAGCTCATCCCGGCGCTGTGCCGGCGCGGCGTTCGCGTCGCCGCCGTCAAGCACGACGCCCACGGCTTTCAGATGGACACGCCGGGCAAGGACACCTACCGCCTCGCAGCGGCCGGGGCCGTATGCACGGCGATATCCGGCCCGAACGGCTGGGCCGTGCTCGCGAGGGAGCGGATCGACCTGGACGGGCTGCGCCAAAAGCTGCCCGACGCCGACATCATCCTCACCGAGGGGCACAAGTACGCGCCGCTTCCGAAGCTCGAGATCCACCGCCGTGAGACCGGCAAGCCGTTCATCGTACATGACGCGACGCTGCTCGCGGCGATCACGGACGAGCCGGTCGATACCGACGCGCCGCAGCTCGGTCTGGACGACGTCGAGCCGTGCGCGGCGCTGATCATGGAGACGCTGCTGCCGGACTGGGGGGAACGCCATGGCGATGGTTGACGTAACGCTGCTCGGCACCGCCGCCGCGCTGCCGATTCCGGACAGGCCGCTGACGGCGGCGGCCCTCACCTGCGGCGGGCGAACGATCCTGTTCGACTGCGGCGAGGGCACGCAGGTCGCGGCGAGGCGGGCGCGCGTGAGCCTTGTGAAGATCGACCTGATCGCGCTGACGCATTACCACGGCGACCACATATTCGGCATCCCGGGCCTGCTGCAGAGCATGGCGCTGATGCGGCGTGAAGCGCCGCTCTATCTCACCGGCCCGGGCGACGCCGCCGCGTCGCTTGCGCCGCTTCTGCGGCTCATCGGGTATCTGCCGTATCCCGTGTACGTGCTGACGCTGCCGGCGGAGGGTATCGGCCTCGAGGTGATCGGCTTTCCGAAGCGCGCGCGGCTGACGCCCATACCCACGGCGCATAATGTGACGAGCCGGGGATACCTCTTCGAGCTGTCCCGTGCCGGGCGGTTCGATCCCGTCCGCGCCGAAGCGCTCGGCGTACCGCGGCGTATGTGGCGGCGTCTGCAGGACGGCGAGACCGTCGAGGCGGACGGGCGCTCCGTTACGCCGAACGAGGTGACCGGCCCGCCGAGGCGGGGCATCCGCGTCGTATTCTCCGGCGACACCGCGCCGTGCGCGGCGCTGGAAAACGCCGCCTGCGGCGCGGATCTTCTGATCCATGAGGCAACGTTCCCGGACGAGCCGGACAGTACGCTCATGGCCGCGCAGTACGGTCACACGACGCTCACCGCCGCAGCGTCGCTTGCCGCCCGCACGGGCGCGAGACGTGTCTGGCTTGCGCACTTCTCGCAGTCGATACGCGACCCGGCGGAATACGAGCCGTCCCTGCGGGCGATCTGCCCGCCCGTCCGCTGCGGCGAGCCGGGCATGACCGCCGCGCTGGATTTCGACAAAGACGCGTAGAGGGCGGCAAGCCCTCTGCGGCGCGGCATATTTATTGCGGCACATTTATCAATACCATGAATCTCCGATTGAGGTGACACATATGACCATCACCATCCTCGCCATCGGCGACGTCTGCGGCGCGCCGGGGCTTGCGTTTCTCGAAAAGCGGCTGCGCAATGTACAGAAGGAGCACGGCGTCGCGTTCACGGTCGTAAACGGCGAGAACGCGAACGTCGTCGGCGTCACGCCCGAGCAGTGCGACCGCATTTTCAAGGCCGGGGCCGACGTCATCACGCTCGGCAACCACACCTGGGTGCGCTGGGAACTGCAGCCGTACCTCGACGACCACGCCCGCGTGCTGCGGCCCATCAACTACGCCCCGCAGTGCCCCGGGCACGGCTTCGGCATCTACGAGACGCCGTTCGGCGAGATCTGCGTCGTCAACGCCCTCGGCCGCTTCACGCTCGACGCGAACACCGACAACCCGTTCGTGGAGGTCGACCGCCTCCTGCACGACTTGGACCCGCTGCCGAAGATCGTCCTCGTGGATATGCACG
>CAJOFW010000260.1:946-2244 GCA_905234005.1 uncultured Oscillospiraceae bacterium | reverse complement strand
TTCCTCGACGGACGCGCCAGCGCCGTCTGGGGCACGCACACCCATGTGCAGACGTCTGACGCGACGGTTCTGCCGAAGGGCACCGGCTACATCAGCGACCTCGGCATGACCGGCGCGGCGCACAGCGTCATCGGCATCGACGTGGAGCAGTCCATCAACAAATTCCTCGGCGATCCGCCGCGCCGCTATCGCTCCGGCTCCGGCCCGTCCAAGCTGGAGGGCTGCCTGTTCGACATCGACACGGAGACGGGCCGATGCGTCCGCGCCGAGGCGATCCGCATACAATGATCCGCCTTCTCCACGCCGCCGATCTGCACCTCGACTCCCCGTTTCAGGCGCTCGACGGCGAAAAGGCCGCGCAGCGCCGCGCCGAACAGCGCAGGCTGCTTGCGCGCATCGCCGATCTGGCCCGTGAACGCGGGTCGCCGGCGATCTTCTCGATTCGGAGGACGTGTTCTCGGAAACCGGCGGCGTGCTCACACGGGCGCTGTCGTCGATGGGCGTCCCCGTGTTCATCGCGCCGGGCAACCACGACTGGTACGGCCCCCGTTCGGTGTGGGCGCGGCTTGCGCCGGCGGAAAACGTACACATCTTTACGGAGGAGGCCGTGACGAACGTTCCGCTGCCCGAGCTCGGCGTGCGGGTATGGGGCGCGGCGTTCACCGGGCCGCGCCGCTCGCCGCCGCTTGCCGCCTTCGAGGCCGCGAAGGACGGCGACACGCTCGATATCATGGCGCTGCACGGCGAGGTCGGAAGCGAGGCGTCGCCCTACGGCGCGATCACGGAGGACGAGCTTGCGCGTTCGGGCATGGACTACGTCGCCCTCGGCCACATCCACCGCTTTTCCGGCCTGCGCCGGGCCGGCGATACGTTCTACGCGTGGCCCGGCTGCCCGGAGGGGCGCGGCTTTGACGAGACGGGAGAGAAGGGCGTCATTCTCGCGGAGCTTGCGCCGGGACATTGCCGGCTCGAATTCATCCCCGTCGCCGCCCGGCGATATGAAATCGCCGAGGTCGAACTCACCAATGCCGCCGCCGATACCGCCGGTACGCTCGCGGCGATTCTCGCCGCCCTGCCGGCCGATACGACGGCGGACATATACCGCCTCCGTCTCACGGGGCAGACGGACACGCCGCCCGATCTCAACGCGCTGCGCCGTGCGCTGGAGGGGCGGTTTTTCGCCCTCGACCTGCGCGACGAGACGACGCCGCGCCGCGACATATGGGCCGAACGCGGCGGGGACAGCCTGAAGGGGCTGTTTTTAAGCCTCCTGTGGGACAGGCTGAACGGGACGACGG
>CAJOFW010000260.1:0-888 GCA_905234005.1 uncultured Oscillospiraceae bacterium | reverse complement strand
CGGCGACGCGCCGCCGCTCACATGAGGACGCGGTCATGATCATCAGACGCATGACCGCGCAGTTCGGCGCTCTGGACGGGCGGACGCTCACGCTCTCGAACGGTCTGAATGTGATCTGCGCGCCGAACGAGAGCGGCAAATCGACCTGGTGCGCGTTCCTGTGCGCGATGCTGTACGGCATGAGCACGGCGCAGCGGGCGAGGGGCGGCGTACAGCCGGAGCGGGTGCGGTACCGGCCCTGGAGCGGCGCGCCGATGGCGGGGAGCGTGGATCTCATCACCCCGGACGGCGCGATCACGCTGCGGCGCTGGACGGAGAACGCCGCCCGGCCCATGGACGCGTTCTCGGCGACGTTCACGGGCACGGATACGCCGGCGCCCGGTCTCACGGCGCAGACCGCCGGCGAGACGCTGACCGGCATGCCCCGGGAGGTGTTCGAGCGGACGGTGTTCATCCGCCAGCTCGGGATGCGAACCTCGAACGACCCGGCCCTTGACCGGCGCATCGCCGCGATCGTCTCGTCCGGGGACGAGGACGTGTCCTTCATCGACGCGGAAAAACGTCTGCGGACGTGGCTCCGGGCACGCAGAAGCGGCAAACGCGGGGCGATACCGGCCATACAGGCCGAGATCGACGCGGCGCACGCGTCGCTCGATACGATACGGGCGCGGCGCAGGGCCGTCCTTGACGCGGACGAGGACATCGCCGCGATGGAATCGGAGCTTGCGTCCCTCGACAAACGCGTGAGCGCCGCCCGTGCCGAACAGCGGAAAAAGGCGCTTAATGACCTTGCCGCCGCACGGAGCGCCGTACAGACCGCCGAGGCGGCGCGTGCCGCCGCGTCCGCCGCGCTGACGGAGCGGGATAACGCGCTGGCGGCGTCCGTCT
>CAJOFW010000259.1 GCA_905234005.1 uncultured Oscillospiraceae bacterium | reverse complement strand
GCCGGCTCCATCGAGCCGGACAGCACGACGTATGGATGAAGCCCAAACAGCATGACGCCGATGGACAGAAACGCGAGCAGTACCACAAGAATCAGAACGGCGGTGGATATCACGCTGAGAACCTGTCGCATTCTCTAAAACCTCTTTCGTGGGATAATGACCGATATACGCGGGAAATAATGCCGGGCAGGGCAAACAGGATGTGATTGTGCCATTTGAAAAGGATGTAAAAGGAGCCGCCCTGCCCGTGTGGAACGACATAACACAATTCGCAAGCTATCCGTTCAGGGGTGCTGTCACACAACGCGGAAGCCCTCACGCTACGCGGGATAACTGCGTCGATGAGCCGCCGGTGAGGACGGAATACGGATTCTGTCCCGCGTTGGCCCGAAATTGGATTCTACATATATTCTTGTTCATTATAGCACCAGGATTTTGGGCACGCAAGTGTTTTCTTTCGGGCTTTTTCGGCGAAAAACTAAAATCTGTTTTGCAAATAACCCTCAAACGCGCACTATCAGCGGCTTTTTTCCGCATGTGTCCGGCTGATTTCAAAGAAAGACGAATACCGCATTTTTTGTGATATTCCATTATTTGGCAGCGGAATTCTTATTTCGACGCCCATTTGGACGCCTATTTGATGGAATTTTCAGGTAAATTGGAAAATACAGCTAATTATTCTGTATTCCCGCCGCGTCAGCTCACGCTCTGCCGGCGGGCGGCGTTTGCGATCATGCCCGCAGATTTGTCATTGACAGAACTCCTTCTGAGTAGTAGAATGAATTGTTAAAAGAGAACGGACACAGATCACACAGCGGCCCGACCCCGGGCCCGGTGTGGGAAAAACAGGGAGAAGGAGAGCCTGCGCGGTGCGGAAATACAAGCGAATCCTGATTTTTGCGTGCTTCTTCGCGCTGGCGTTCTTTATCCTCTACGAGGCCGTCGTCACGCAGTTTCCCGACCTTTGGAGGGCGCTGACAAGCGGTGATGAAGCCAGCATCGAGGCGTTCCTCGGCGACTCCGACAGGCTCAGCGGCCTTGTGCTGCTGGGGCTTCTGCAGTTCATACAGGTCATATCCATCTTCATCCCGACCGCGCCGATCCAGCTCGCGGGGGGGATGGTGTGCGGGGCGCTGCGGGCGTATATCGTCTGTCAGGTCATGTACGTTTTCGCGAACGTCGTGGTATTCACGGCGGTTCGCCGTTTCAGCGGCCTGACGGAGCTGCTCGGAAACAGCGGCCGCGAACGCGTACAGAAGACCCTGCGCCGGATGAACCGGGGCGACCCGTTCGTGACGGTGATGCTCCTGTGCCTGATCCCGCTGATCCCGAACGGCTTCATCCCCTACGCCGCCGCGCAGATGAACCTCCGCACAAGGAGCTTCGCCACGGCCGTGCTGCTCGGAAGCTGCTATCCCATCGCGTCGCTGACGCTGGCCGGGCGGTTTCTCCTCACCGGGGACTACGTCATCTCCGCCCTGCTGATCATCCTGAATCTGACCGTTCTGGCCATCGTATATTGGAAGCGCGCAAGCATATCGGCGTTTCTGACCCGGCGGTTCAGAGACCGGGTCACAGAGCCGTAAATCCGTCGACGCAACCATCAGCCGCCGCAGAGAAAGGAAGTGGAACATGACCGCTGTCGCCATCATCGTCTGCTGTTTTATCGGGTATGCGCTGGGCAATTTCAGCTCGGCCTATCTGATCGGAAAACGGAGGGGCTTTGACGTCCGCGAGGAGGGCTCCGGCAACGTCGGCGCGACAAACGCCCTGATTCTGGGCGGCAAAAACGCCTTCTTTGCCACGGCGCTGCTCGATATCCTGAAGGCGTTCGCGGCGTACCGGCTCTGCCAGCTCCTTTATCCGGCGCTCGACTTCGCCGGCCCGCTGGGCGGCACCTGCTGCATCCTCGGCCATATTTACCCGGTGCTGCTCGGCTTTCGCGGCGGCAAGGGGCTTGCCAGTCTCGGCGGCGTCATCCTCGCGTGGAGCTGGAAATGGTTTATCATCCTGCTGGCTCTCGCGGTGATCATCGCCTTTTCGACACGGTATGTGTGCTTCGTCGCGCCGTCGATCTCGATCATCTTTCCGGCGTGCCACTACTGGCAGACGGGGCTTCTGACCGCAAGCCTGATCCTGCTTATCCCCGCCGTGCCGATCGTGCAGAAGCACTGGATCAATTTCCGGCGTATCCGGGAGGGTACGGAGCTGCGCATGAGCTTCATCTGGAACAAGGAGGCCGAGCTGATGCGTACCGGCCGGTGGAACGACGACACAAAGGAACGACTGGACAAACGCGGTAAGTGACGGCCCACGCTCCTTCGACCGGCCGGCCGCGCGGTCAGCCCGAAAGGATACGCTCCCCCGTGTCCGGCGAAACAAACGGTTTTCGCAGGACACGGGGGAGCGCGGTTACAATGACTCCGCCCCGGCATCCGGATGACCAGAATCCCGGACGACGAGGCGGAGTATACCAGTTGGGGGGCAACCGATAACACTCGTATTGTAATATAATACCAGCCGGAGTTTCCCCGCAAAAGTGTAAGAAAAATGTCACAAAAGCGTCAACAACGCTCCCCCGGCTGTTGCCATGACCGAACGGTTCCGGTAAAACGCCGTGGAATGTACTATCCGGAGGCGAGAATGAAAAAGCTGATCTATGTTGCGGACGACGAGCAGGATATCCGCGAGATACTGCAAAGCTTTCTCGCGGACGCCGGCTATGACGTGCGCGTCTTCCCGGACGGGGACGCGCTCATGGCCGCGTTTGCGGAAAGGCCGTGCAGTCTCGTCATTCTCGACGTCATGATGCCCGGCACGGACGGTCTGACCGTTTGCCAACGGCTGCGGGATATCTCCGGCGTGCCCATCATGCTCCTGACCGCCCGCGAAAGCGAGACGGATCAAATGCTCGGCTTCCTGCGCGGCGGCGACGACTACATCGTCAAGCCGTTTTCCCCGTCGCTGCTGGTTGTCCGGGTGAACGCGCTTCTGCGGCGGGCGGAGATGCGCTTTACGCAGTCGAAGGATATGCGCTTCGGCGACCTTGTCTGTTCTCCGGCGGCGCATACCGTTCTGTGCGGCGGGCGCGATCCCGGCCTGACGGTCACGGAATTCGACCTGCTCAGCTGTCTGATGGAGCGGCCCGGCGAACCGGTATCGAGACGCGAGCTGCTTGACCGTGTGTGGGGCGTCGAGGAGACGGACGTGGAAACGCGCGTGACGGACGAAACCGTCCGCCGTGTGCGGCAGAAGCTCAAAAAGGCGCGGAGCCGCGTGCGGATCGCCGCCGTGTGGGGCTACGGCACGATCAGGGTGTTGGGAACTACGATCAGGTGTTGTGGGAGCAGGTATTGGCAGAGCATGTGAAAGATCTGCCGCCCATGGAAATCAAGGAATATCCTGCCGGCAGTATTTTTGAATTCGATTCGCTGGATGAATTGCGCACCTTTGACGATTATTATATTCATCACACACACAGCAAAATCATGCGCAACATTGCCACTGTGCTGCAATGCGGGGAAAATGAAATCCTGCATTTTATCGCAATCGAACAGGAATACGGCAGTCTTCGGAGCTATCTGAACAGCGCGGAGGCGTTCGGGCTGCCGTTCGAGGAGGAATGGGCCGCGTACTGTCTTCTGTCCGCCGAGGCGGAGTTTGGCAGCGTTTCGGCCTATTACGAGGAGGGATACCCGTTCATCCAGCTGCTGGCGGCCTCCGCCGAACCGG
>CAJOFW010000258.1 GCA_905234005.1 uncultured Oscillospiraceae bacterium | reverse complement strand
TCACGGACGACGATCGCGACGGCCATGAATACCTGCTCATCCGTCGCGGCCTGCCCGGTCACGCCGAAATGGGCGCAGAGCTTATCTTCGATTGCTGCGTGGATCTCGCTGCTGGTGATTTCCGACATATAATACAAATACTCCTTAGATAGTTGGTAGTTGGTAGTTGATAGTTGGTAGTTGACAGTTAATAGTTGACAGTTGTCAGCCGGCGATTGTCAGATGATAGACAAAAAGCGAATGATATTGTTTTTGACCCGGCTTTGCCGGGTCAAAAACACCTTTGGGCGTGCCCGGGGCACGCCCCTCGCGCCGACCAAACGGGGCGCAGCCCCGTGCGATAAGCGCGAGTCCCAATTGCGAAACCGGGGTTTCGCAATTGATTTTAAACGTGCATGCCCTTCCGTACGACGACGGGCAGGCGCTCGTTGCCGGCGAGGAGGCAGCTCTGGCTGATCAGGGCGTTCTTGTCCGCGATGACGCAGCGCAGATCCGCGTCGGATTCGACGACGGCGTCCTGCATGATGATGCAGTTTTTGAGCTTCGCGCCCTTCGCGACGCGGACGCCGCGGAACAGGACGCAGTCCTCGACCTCGCCCTCGATGTAGCAGCCGTCGGCGATGAGGCTGTTTTTGACGACGGCGGTCTCGGAGTAGTAGGTGCTGACCTCGGCGCGTTCCTTGGTGCGGACGGGGCGGTCGGCGGGGAAGAGATCGTTCATGACGTCGGGCCGCAGCGTCTCCATGCTCGCCTGGAAGTAGTCGATGACCGACGTGATGCGGCGGAAGTAGCCCTCGTGGACGTACACGCCGACCTTGCCGCCGATCTGGACGAAGTGGGTGAGCGCGTCGCGGTGGAAGTGGGCCTTCGCGCCGTCGGCGCAGTATTCCATGAGCTGGAGCAGCAGCTCCTTTTTCATGATGTACATCTCGGTCACGGCGACGCCCTCGCCGGGGCCGCCGTTCGAGAAGATGAGGTGCGTGGAGAAGCCGTCCGCGTCCGGGATGAGACGGTGGTGCGGGTACGGCGTATCCGTGCGGGTGCACACGGCGGTGATCTCCGCGCCGGAGGCGATGTGCTGCGCCTGCACGGCGGCGAGGTCGATGTTCGCGGCGAAGTCGCCGGTCGTCAGGACGACATTGTCCTGCGTGATGGACTGGATGACGGAACGGACGCTCTGCAGCGCCTCCATGCAGCCGTTGAACGTGCCGGAGTGGGACTCGGGCAGGCCGAACGGCGGGAGCAGACGCAGACCGCCGCTGCGGCGGGCCAGATTCCAGTCCTTGCCGCCGGACAGGTGGTCGAGCAGACTCTGGTAGTCGCGTTCCATGATGACGTCCACCTCGCGCACGCCGGCGTTCACCAGCGACGAGAGCGTGAAGTCGATCAGACGGTAGCGCCCGCAGAACGGGAGCGACGCGCTGTTGCGGTTGGCCACAAGCTCGCTCAGGGCGGGCTCGGAGCGGAGCGTATAGATGATGCCGAGCAGATCGTTGTTCATTTCGCCGCCTCCACATTGTCATAGAGCATGGCGCCCGGGGCGACTGTCGCGCCGGCGCCTACGGTTATATCCGGGCCGCAGGTGGCTACGCCCCAGTTGTCCGAGCCGTCAGGCTCCGCGCCGACCTTCGCGCCGCCGCAGATACGGGCGTTCTCGCCGAGGATCGCAAAGCTCACATCCGCGCCGGACTCCACGACCGCGCCGGGCATGAGCACGCTGTAGGACACCTTCGCGCCCTTCTCCACGACGACCTGATTGGACAGGACGCTGTTGAATACCTCGCCCTCCACGACGCAGCCCTCCGTCACGATCGAGTGGCGGATGCTCGCGTCCGGCCCGATGACCTGCGGCGGGCGGATGGGGCTGCGGCTCAGGATCGGCCACGCCGGGTCGTACAGGCCGATCAGCTCCGGGGTGAGCATATCCATGTTCGCGTCCCAGAGGCTGGAGATCGTGCCGACGTCGCGCCAGTAGCCCTCGAACTTGTACGGCCAGAGGATCTCGCCGGCGTTCAACAGCCGGGGGATGATGTTCTTGCCGAAGTCGAACGAGCTTTCGGGGTCGTCCTCGTCGTCGATGAGCGCCTGACGGAGCGTCTTCCAGGTGAAGATGTAGATGCCCATCGAGGCCAGGTTGCTCTTCGGGTGGGCGGGCTTCTCCTCGAATTCGACGATCGAGCCGTCCTCGCCGAGGTTCATGATGCCGAAGCGGCTGGCCTCGTTCATGTCGACCGGGATGACCGCGATCGTGCAGGCGGCGTTCGCCTCCTTGTGGACGCGGAGCATGTCGCTGTAGTCCATCTTATAGATATGATCGCCGGAGAGGATGAGAACATATTCCGGGTCATAGGTGTCGATGAAGTCGATGTTCTGGTAGATGGCGTTCGCCGTGCCGGAGAACCAGTTGCCCTTCTCTCCGGCGGACATATACGGAGGCAGGATGAATACGCCGCCGTCCTCGCTGTCCAGATCCCACGGCTGGCCGCTGCCGACGTAGGCGTTGAGCTTCATGGGCCGATACTGCGTGAGCACGCCGACCGTGTCGATGCCGGAGTTTACGCAGTTCGACAGCGGAAAGTCGATGATTCGGTACTTTCCGCCGAACGGCATGTTCGGTTTGGCGACGTTGGCGGTGAGCGCGTACAGACGCGATCCCTGGCCGCCGGCCAGCAGCATGGCGATGCATTCTTTCTTCATCAAAGCGCCTCCT
>CAJOFW010000257.1 GCA_905234005.1 uncultured Oscillospiraceae bacterium | reverse complement strand
TCCCGGAGGTTTATTGTCCCAAACGCTGTACCGTTTCCGGAAGACCGGGCGTCAGATGATATAGTACCATTCCTCGCTCTGCTGGAGGTTTTCGGTTCTACCCTCGGAGCCGGAGCCGAAATCGTATTCCAGCTCCTGGTTCTTGATGCTGACCCGCGTACCCTTCGGGATGGAGCGGGTGATGAAGGCGTTGCCGCCGATGACGGAGCCTGCCCCGATCACCGTGGCGCCGCCGAGCACCGACGCGCCGGAGTAGATCGTCACGTTGTCCTCGATCGTCGGGTGACGCTTTTTGCCGCGCAGATCCTGCCCGGCTCTTGTGGACAGAGCGCCGATCGTGACGCCCTGATAGATTTTGACGTTTTCGCCGATCTCCGCTGTCTCGCCGATGACGATGCCCGTGCCGTGGTCGATGAAAAACGCCCTGCCGATCGTCGCGCCGGGGTGGATGTCGATGCCCGTCCGCGAGTGGGCGTACTCGGTCATGAGCCGGGGGATCAGCGGCACCCCGAGCAGATACAGCTCGTGGGCGATGCGGTTGACCGTGGAGGCCATGAGGCCGGGGTACGCCAATATGATCTCCTCCGTACTCGTCGCGGCGGGGTCGCCCTGAAAATCGGCCTGCAGATCGCTCTCCACCAGCGTCCGCACGGCGGGCAGCCGACGGAAGAACGCGGAGCAGATGGCATACGCCTCCGCCTCACGGCGCTCCTCGTCCGACGGGTCGGAGCCTTCCCGGTAGCGCAGAGCGAGGACGATCTGCTGCCGGAGCCGGTAGAAGACGTCCTCGATCAGCACCGAAAGACCGTTCTGCGCGTTGTACATTTTGAACGTCTTCTCGCGGTAGAAGCCCGGAAATACGAGCTTCAGGAGCTTCTCGGTCAGGTCGATGATCTTCTGTTTATCCGGCTTGTCGAATACGTTCAGGCGGTCGATGTCCCGGCCCCCGCCGTAGTCCTCGAGCAGAAGCGCCGTGATGTCCCTTACCTCGCGTTCAATCACTGTGTCGTCCATGGATTATCCTTCCTCTGATGCGTGTAATGCGTGTTGTCGCTGCGCTCTATTCCATTATACACGATTACGCCTGACAGTGGAAGCCGTTTCCTTTGAGAAATGTCTCCAGCTCATCCATGTCGTCGGCGTGGATCGCGATGACCGGGCCGGCGCTGTCGCGCTCAAACGACGTGTAGAGGTAGTCGATGTTGATGTTGGCCCGCTCGATACAGTCGAGGAGCCGGTCGAGACTGCCCGGCTCGTCGGGGATCGCGACGGCCATGACGCGGGTTTTCTTAAAGAGGTATCCGGCGTCCCGCAGCAGCCCGCACGCCTTTTCGGTGTCGGATACGAGCATGCGGATGATGCCGAACTCCGCGCTGTCGTTCGTGACGAACGAGTGGATGTTGATGCCGCCGCCGGCGAGAATGCGGGTGATGGCGCTCATGGCGCCCTTTCGGTTCTCCGCGTAGATGGATATCTGGCTGATCATGGTTGTACCCTCCCGTGCCTCACCGTATGGCGTCCTTCATGCTTTTGACGTAGTCCGCCACATACGGGACGGCGTCGCGTCCGTATTTCGCGACAAGCTTCATGATGGCGGAGCCGACGATCACGCCGTCCGCCTGCGCCGCCATGCTCTTGGCCTGCTCCGGCGTGGAGATGCCGAAGCCTACGGCGCAGGGGATATCGCTCTCCTGCCGGACACGGCGCACCATCGCGCCGATGTCCGTCGTGATCTCCGAGCGCACGCCGGTCACGCCGAGGCTCGAGACGCAGTAGACAAAGCCCGACGCCTCGCGGGCGATCTGACCGATACGCCGCTCCGACGTGGGCGCGATCAGGGACACAAGCTCGAGGCCGTGCGCCCTGCACGCGGGGTCGAACTCCGCCTTCTCCTCGAACGGGATGTCGGGCAGGATCAGGCCCTGTATGCCCACGTCGACGCAGTTTTCGAGAAAGCGCTCCGTGCCGTAGGAGAAGACAACGTTCGCGTATGTCATGAACACCATCGGGATCGTGATGTCCCGCCGCAGCGCACGGACGAGGTCGAACACACTGTCCGTCGTCGTCCCGGCCTTCAGGGCGCGTTCGTTCGCCGCCTGGATGACAGGCCCCTCGGCGGTCGGATCGGAGAACGGGATGCCAAGCTCGATGAGGTCGGCGCCGTTTTCGGCGGCGGCGTGCACAAGCCTCGCCGTCGTCTCGAGATCCGGGTCGCCGCAGGTGACGAACGGAATGAACGCCTTGCCGTTTTTGAACGCGTCCGCGATTTTAATCATGGATATCCTCCCCCCTGTAACGAGCGATGGCCGCGCAGTCCTTATCACCCCGGCCGGATATGTTGATGACGACGATCTGCTCCTTCCCCATCGTCGGCACGAGCTTCATGGCGTGCGCCACGGCGTGGGCCGACTCGATCGCGGGGATGATGCCCTCCGTCCGGGACAGGTACTCGAACGCCTGTACCGCCTCCTCGTCCGTGACGGGCACATACTCCGCCCGGCCGGTGTCATGGAGATACGCGTGCTCGGGGCCGATGCCGGGGTAGTCGAGACCGGCGGAGATCGAGTATACCGGCGCGATCTGGCCGTATTCGTCCTGACAGAAATAGCTCTTCATGCCGTGGAAGATGCGAGCCGCCCCGTCGCGATCGTCGCCGCCGTCTCGAACGTGTCCACGCCGCGTCCGGCGGCCTCGCAGCCGATGAGCCGCACGCCCTCGTCGCCGATGAAATGATAGAACGCGCCGATGGCGTTCGAGCCGCCGCCCACACAGGCGAGCACGGCGTCGGGCAGACGGCCCTCACGCTCGAGCATTTGCTGCTTGATCTCCTTCGAGATGACCGCCTGAAAATCGCGGACGATCGTCGGGAACGGGTGCGGGCCCATGACGGAGCCTAAGACATAATGCGTATCGTCGATGCGGTTTGTCCACTCGCGGAATGTCTCGGACACGGCGTCCTTGAGCGTGCCCGTGCCGGTCGATACGGGCCGCACCTCCGCGCCGAGAAGACGCATACGGTAGACGTTCAGCGCCTGCCGG